>JALYGZ010000320.1 GCA_030776845.1 Actinomycetota bacterium | reverse complement strand
GTCGTCGCTGACCGCCAGGCCGCGCGCCGCCGCGGCCAGCACCAGCTCGCCGGCGACGGTGATCTGGTGAACGTCGGCGTCGATGTCGATCGTCGGCTCCCACGTGGCGCCGTCGTCGGCGGAGCGGGCGATCCCGCCCACGTGGACGTTGGCGTAGAGGGCGCCGTCGGGGCCGGCGGCGAGCGACCGGGTGTCCGCCGGTCCGCCCCAGGGCGTGTACCAGTCGTCCCGGCCGGCGACCTCCCCGAAGCCCTCGACCGGCTCGAGGCGGTCGGCCTCCAGTCGCACCAGGCCTGCCGCGGCGGTCCCTGCGAGCAGGCCATCCCCGGTAAGCAGCAGGCTGCGCAGCGGGCGGTCGTGCGTCGCCGCCCGTGCGAAGCCGCCCTCGGCGCCCCCGCGCATGAGCGCCGTGGCGTCCACCACCGCCCACACCGTGGTCCCGTCGACCGCCAGCGCGGCGACATCGCCGCCGGCGAGCCGCTCAGGCGCACCGTCGCCGAGGCGGTACAGCCCGTCCGCGGTGCCCGCGAGCAGAGCCACGCGACGCCCTTCCCTTCGTCGCCAGTCTCGTCGCCAGCGCGAACCGGCGCTCGGTGGTCGTCCCGGGTCGCTCCCGCGAGGACTTGCGGCGGCGTCCTAGCGGATGACGGTGACGTTGGAGGCCTGCGGCCCCTTGCGCCCCTCGGTGATCTCGAACTCGACCTTGGCGCCCTCCGGCAGGGACTTGAAGCCCGTCCCCTGGATGCCGGAGAAGTGCACGAAGACGTCCTCGCCGTTGTCGGCCGTGATGAAGCCGAAGCCCTTGTCGTCGGAGAACCACTTGACGGTGCCTGAAGCCACTGCGTTACCCCTGTTTGTGATCGGTTCTCGCCGGCCGGCTCATGTCCGACCCGCGTCGAGGGGCTGCGCTGGCATCGTCACCGAGCAGACTCCACGCTTCTCGTGCCCTCAGCCACCACGGTAGCAACTTCCGTCCCTCCCACGTAGCCCCGACCGCCTGCGTACGTCAACCGAGGCGCTTCTCGAGCTCGGCGATGCGCCGGCGCGTGTCGATGATCGCGTCGGGGTTCAGCGACATGGAGTCGATGCCGGCCTCGACCAGGAACTCGGCCAGGTCCGGGTGGTCGCTGGGACCCTGGCCGCAGATGCCCACCTTGATGCCGGCCTCGTGCGCGGAGTCGATCACCTGCCGGATCGCCACCATGACCGCCTCGTCGCGCTCGTCGAACAGCTCGCTGAGCTGGGTGGTGTCACGATCGACGCCCAGGACGAGCTGGGTGAGGTCGTTCGAGCCGATCGAGAAGCCGTCGAAGCGCTCGGCGAAGCGTCCCGCGAGCAGGACGTTGCTGGGCAGCTCGCACATGACGTACAGCTCCAGGTCGTCCTCGCCGCGCCGCAGCCCCTCCTCGGCCAGCACCTCGGTCACCCGGTCGGCCTCGTCGACGGTGCGCACGAACGGCAGCATCACCTTCACGTTGCGCAGGCCCAGGACGTCGCGAACCCGCCTGATCGCCCGGCACTCCAGCTGGAAGCCCTCACGGTACTGGTCGCTGTAGTAGCGGGAGGCGCCGCGGAAGCCGAGCATCGGGTTGGCCTCGTGCGGCTCGAACTCGGCGCCGCCGACGAGCTCGGCGTACTCGTTGGTCTTGAAGTCGCTCATGCGCACGATGACCGGGCGAGGATGGTGGGCGGCGGCGATCTTGCCGATGCCCCGCGCCAGGCGCGCGACGAAGTACTCCTCCAGGTCGTCGTAGCCGGTCGTGAGCTCCTCGATGCGGCGCCGGGCGCGGTCGTCGGTGACGTCGTCGAACCGCACGAGCGCCATCGGGTGGATCTGGATGTGCTCGTTGATGATGAACTCCATCCGCGCCAGCCCGACGCCGTCCGAGGGCAACCGCCACCAGCGGAAGGCCCCGGCGGGGGAGGCGATGTTCATCATGATGTCGGTCTCGGGGTCGGGGACGTCCTCGAGGTCGATGTCGAACTCGTCCCAGTCGACCACGCCGGCGTAGACCTTGCCGCGCTCACCCTCGGCGCAGGAGACGGTCACCTCCTCGCCGTCGGGAAGCCGCTGGGTGGCGTCCCCCGCGCCGACGACGGCGGGGATGCCCAGCTCCCGGCTGACGATCGCCGCGTGCGCCGTGCGGCCGCCCCGGTCGGTCACGACCGCTGCCGCCCGCTGCATGATGGGTACCCAGTCGGGGTCCGTCATCTCGGTGACGAGGATCTCGCCGTCGCCCAGCTGGTCGGCCTGGTCCATGGAGCTGAGGACGCGGGCCACGCCGACCGCGACGGAGTCGCCGACGCTGACGCCGGTCACCAGCGGCGTGGTGGGCTCGTCGATCCGATAGGTCTTCATCACCCCGGCGCCACGGCGGGACTGGACGGTCTCGGGGCGGGCCTGCACGACGAACAGCTCCTGGCTCTCGCCATCCTTGGCCCACTCCACGTCCACGGCCTGCCCGTAGTGGTCTTCGATGGCCACCCCCCAGCGCGCGAGCTGGAGCACCTCCGCGTCGGACAGCACGTACGTCTCGCGCTCGCGCCGGCGGGTGTCAACGACCTTGACCGGCGAGGCCTCGCCGCGGCTGTAGACCATCTTCGAGTCCTTGCTCCCGCGGCGCTTGTCGATGATGGGGACGAGGTCGTCCTCGCCCAGCAGCGGCTTGAAGACCGTCCACTCGTCGGGGTTGACCCCGCCCTGGACGATGTGCTCCCCGAGGCCGTACGCGCCGGTGACCACGACGACGTCGGGGAACCCGGACTCCGTGTCGACCGTGAAAAGCACGCCCGAACAGGCCCGGCCCGCCCGGACCATCTTCTGCACGCCGACGCTCAGGCCGACGGCCGTCTGCTCGTAGCCCTGCTCCTGGCGGTAGCTGATCGCGCGGTCTGTGAACAGCGAGGAGTAGCAGTAGCGGACCGCGTCGAGGATCTCCTCCTCGCCGAGCACGTTCAAGACGGTCTCCTGCTGGCCGGCGAAGCTGGCCTCGGGCAGGTCCTCGGCGGTCGCCGAGCTGCGCACGGCCACGTCCACCTCGGTCTGGCCGTAGTGCTCGGACAGCTCCCGGTAGGCCCGGCGGACCCCCTCGGCGAGGTCGTCGGGGAAGTCCCCGTGGGTGATCATCCGGCGTAGGGCGCGGCCGGCCCGGCCGAGGTCGCCGCCGGCCTCGTACTCGGAGACCTTCTCCGAGATCTTCTCGGTGAGGTCGTTGTGCTCGAGGAACGCCCGATAGCCGGCGACGGTGATGACGAAGCCCTCGGGGACCCGCACCCCCTGGTCCTTCAGGCCGCGGATCATCTCCCCCAGCGAGGAGTTCTTGCCGCCGACCGTGTCGGTGTCGTCACGGCCGAACTCCTCGAGCCAGCCGATGTAGTCCGCCACGCTCCACCTCCCGGGCCGGGCGTGCAGCCCTCGGGGGCATCGATTGTGCCCCTCGGGGCAGGGTGGTCAAGCGCGCCCGTGACGGCCGGGCGCCGGATGAGGAGGAGTGCCATGCCGGTCATCCAGTGCGACATCCGCGAGGGGCGCACCGAGTCCCAGAAGCAGGCCCTGGCCCGGGGCATCGCCCAGGTGGCCCAGGAGACGATCGGCTCGCCCGCCGAGTACGTCTACGTCCTGATCCGCGAGGCGCCGGGGCCGCAGCATTTCCACGGCGGCGAGTTCCTCCCCGACTACCGGGTCGAGTGCTGACCCTGGTTGGCGTCCGCGAGTTCCTCGTCGCCGGGACCCGGGTACACCGACGCCTCGACGAGGAGACAGGAGACCCCATGGGCAGCGCGCACACCCCCGCCGACGACGTCGTCTACGACCTGGTGAGCATCCAGTACCACGCCCTGCAGGCGGCGCAGCTGTACGACCAGTACGTACGGGACGCGGAGGGTCACGACGACGTCGTCCAGTTCGTCCGCCAGTGCCAGGAGCAGGACGCGCAGCGGGCGGTCCGCTGCCACGAGCTGCTGCGGGATCTGACCAAGGATCACGGCCTCGGCGGCTGACCGCGCGACGTCGCCGGGCGTGACCGGCACCGCGGCGAGGCCTATCGGCGCCGGGCCACCCCGATGACGTGAGGAGCCGCCGGGACGGGCACGCGGGTGTCGGGAAACCGCAGGCGGCGGGCGGAGGCGACCTCGAACCCCACGTCGGTGATCGCGCCGACGGCGTCCCTGGCCGTGTGACAGCCGCCCGCGAACAGCGGCCACACCGTCGCGTCGACCGTCCGCTGCACCCGTCGCAGCCAGGCCGACTCGGCGACGACGTGCTCGAGGAACCGCAGCTGTCCCCCGGGGTGGATCACCCGGAGCAGCTCCGCCAGGGCGGCGCGGGGGTCGGGAACCGAGCACAGCACCAGGCTGACGACGCCGGTGTCGACGCTGGCCGTCCCCAGCGGCAGGCGGTCGGCGGCGCCGGGCACGACCCTGACCGGCACCGGGGCGGCACGGGCGGCCCGCTCGGCCAGCCCGCGCAGGTACGGCTCGGGCTCGACCGCGACCACCTCGGTCACGGCCGGCGGGTAGCGGCGCAGGTTCAACCCGTTGCCCGCGCCCACCTCGACCACGCGGCCGTGGGCGCCGGCGAGCAGCTCGTCGCGCAGCTCGCCCATGCCCTCGTCGTTGATCCGCCGGCTCACCCACGCGTAGAAGCGTGCGAACACCGGATGGCGGCGGTCGGATGGCGCAGCGGGCATGTGCGGAACTCTACGGGGGCCGGCGCCTGACGGCCGGGCGCACCGATGAGTTTCCGGCCGGCCCAGGGTCTCAAGGGGTACGTTGCGGTCACGAGGCGCGGCGCCCACCGGCGGGGAGGAGAGACGCGATGGGACAGCCGGTCGTCCACTTCGAGATCGTCGGGAAGGACGCGGACGCGCTGAAGCGCTACTACTCGAAGCTGTTCGGGTGGGAGTTCGACTCGGACAACCCACTGAACTATGGCACCGTGTCGCGCGAGGGCAACGTCTCCGCCGACGGCGCCGGGATCGGCGGGGGCGTCGGACCGGCGCCGGAGGGGTACCCCGGCCACGTCACCTTCTACGTGGCCGTCCCCGACGTGGGGGCCGCGCTTACGAAGGCTGAGAGCCTGGGCGGGTCGCGGATGATGGGCCCGGACGAGGTCATGGAGGGCCTGGAGATCGGCCTCTTCCACGACCCCGAGGGCCACGTCGTCGGCCTCGTCAAGACGGCGTCGTAGCAGGGGGGAAGCGCCAGCGGGTGGGCGAGGCCATCCCGGACCGCCACCCGAACACCACCCGGGGCGCCACCCGGGACGCCGGGCCGGCGTTGCCGTCGGGGTCGGTCACCCGGCGCGCGACGCCCTCGAGGATGCCCACCTCGTCCCCGGCCTCCAGGTGCACGCTGATCCGGTCGTTCAAGGCCAGGTTGTGCCGGTTGTGCCGGGCCAGCGAGCCGGGCCTGAACCAGAGGCCGTCGGCCAGCCAGACGCACCACACCGGTCGGGTGTGCGGCCGCCGTCGGCGCGGGTGGTGGCGATCCAGTAGTTACGCGCCTCACCGAGCCGTTGCTCCGCCCAGGTCCAGGGCAGCAGGTCGCCGGGCGGCGCCCGCTGGCCAAACACGGTCGGCGGGGAGGCCTCGGGTGCCGGCAGGCCTCTCATCGACGGGACTCTTCCCAGGCCCGATCGGGGCGGACAGGAGGCCGGGCGAGGGTCCTGTAGCCGCGAGCGACCATGAGTGCTACGCTGTCGCACATGGACATCGGAGTCCGGGCGCTGCGCAACCGCACGGCCGAGGTGATCGCGGCCGTCGAGTCGGGTGAGCGGGTCACCCTGACCGTGCGCGGGACCCCGGTCGCGGACATCGTGCCGCACGGCCGCAGGGCCCGTTGGCTGTCCGGGGACCACCTCGCGCACGACCTCGCCGAGCGCTCCGCCGACCCCGCGCTGGGCGACGAGCTGGCTGCTCTCGCCGGCCAGACACTCGACGATCTGTGACCAGGCGCCCCGCCGGCCTCCTGGACACCTCGGTCTTCATCGCACGCGAGAGGGCCCGACCGCTCGGAGCGCTACCGGAGCGTGTCGCCGTGTCGGTCGTGACGATCGGCGAACTGCAGCTCGGCGTGCTCAGCGCCCCTGACGACGAGCGGCGTGCGCGGCGCGCGGACACACTGGCGGTTGCCCGGGGGGCCGACCCGATCCCGATCAGCGAGGCGGTCATGGTCGCCTGGGCACGCCTTGTCGCCGACTGCCGCGCCCTGGGTGTGCAACGGACGGTGAAGCTCACCGACGCCCTCATCGCCGCGACCGCCGTCGAGCACGGGTTGCCCGTGGTCACCCAGGACGACGACTTCGACGCGATCGCCCGAGCGCACTCCCAGCTGAGCGTCGCGCGCGTGTAGCCGGCCGGATGGTCCCGCGGCAGGATTCGAACCCGCGGCTTCGACACGGCCGACCGTCGATGACACCCTGTACGCATCGAGGACTCCAGCCGGATGTGCTCACGGCCGGGTTGTGGGCCCTCCCGCCCGTCGGCCGACGCGGTGCCGTCAAATCGCACGAGATCGACCTGACCGAGGCGTGTCATGAGGATCTGCATCGTCGGGGCTTCCGGGAAGCTCGGCCAGTACATGGTGCGTCACGCGCTGGACCGGGGCCACGACGTGGTTGGCGTGTGCCGGGAGAAAAGCGCGGGGAAGCTCGACGCCCTGGAGGGACGCATCAGCGTCGTGCCTGGTGCAACGGACGACCGTGAGGTCATAAAGAGAGCGGTCGCGGGCTGCGACGGGGTACTCGTCGTGCTGATCCCGCGGGGGGTCCACCACTACTCGTCGGGAACCGCCCGGGCGGTGCTCGACCACGCGGAGCCGGGGGCACGGCTGGTCTTCTCGTGCGGGTGGCACATCACCCGTGACGGCCAGGACGTGTACTCATGGAAGCTCAAGGCGCTCACTAAAATCGGAGGCCGTCTCGCACGCCTCGCCCGGGTCTTCGACATCGACGACCAAGTGGAGGCCTGCCGGCGGATATTCGCCAGCGACACCCGCTGGACGGTCGTGCGTGGCAGCGACCTCGAGGAGGGTGAGAG
>JALYGZ010000319.1 GCA_030776845.1 Actinomycetota bacterium | reverse complement strand
GAGGAGGGCGCCGAGTCCGTCGAGGAGACCGGCGAGCGGCCGGCGGACCCCGCGGTCGCGCCGGAGGACGCCGTGGAGCCGCCCGAGGACGTCCGGGAGCCGCAGCCGGCCCCGGGCGAGCGCGCCTGACCCCGGACATCGACGGGACCGGTAAGGAGTCACAGTGCCCGAGATCACCGCCCGTGACGTCAAGCGCCTGCGGGACGCGACCGGCGCCGGGATGATGGACTGCAAGCGCGCCCTCGTCGACGCCGACGGCGACCTGGATGCGGCCGCCGATCTCGTCCGGGAGCGGACCGGCGCCAGGATGCGCGGCCGCGTCGCCGAGCGCACCGCCGCCGACGGGCTCGTCCACGCCTACCTGCACACCTCCACCCCCGGCCTGCCCCCCCGGGTGGGGGTTCTCGTCGAGCTCAACTGTGAGACCGACTTCGTCGCCAAGGGGGAGGACTTCCGGCGGCTGGCCAACGACCTGGCCCTTCACATCGCCGCCATGGACCCGGCTGTCGTGCACGAGAGCGAGGTCGACGAGGGGCTGTTGGCGCGGGAGCGCGACCTCGCCGAGCGCCAGGCGCGCGAGCAGGGCAAGCCCGACCACATCGTCGAGCGCATCGTCCAGGGCAAGCTCACCGCCTTCTACCGCGAGCGGGTCCTGTTGAACCAGCCCTTCGTCAAGGACGACAGCCGCACCGTCGGGGACCTGATCGCCGAGCTGCAGCGAACGTCGGGCGAGAAGATCGAGCTGTCGCGCTTCGCCCGGTTCGCGGTGGGGGCCTAGACGGCTCCGGTCCCCCCGGGGCCGGGGCCGGTACGATGCGTGCATGAGCCCCAGATACAAGCGGGTGCTGCTCAAGCTGTCGGGCGAGGCCTTCTCGGGCACCGGCGGCGACATCGACCCCACGATCGTCGATTCGCTGTCCCGGCAGCTGACGGAGGTCAACGCCCTCGGCGTGCAGACCGGGGTGGTCGTCGGGGGCGGCAACATCTTCCGCGGCAACTCCGAGCAGGCCGAGGGGATGGACCGGTCCAGCGCCGACCACATGGGAATGCTGGCGACTGTCATCAACGCCCTGGCGCTGCAGGGCGCGTGCGAGAAGAAGGGTCTGCAGACGCGCGTGCAGTCGGCGGTCTCTATGCAGGCCGTCTGCGAGCCCTACATCCGCCGCCGCGCCATCCGCCACCTGGAGAAGGGACGGCTGGTGATCTTCGCCGCGGGGCTCGGGGCGCCCTACTTCTCCACCGACACCGCGGCGGCCCAGCGCGCGCTGGAGGTGGGCGCGGAGGCGATCCTGAAGGGGACCAAGGTCGACGGGGTCTACGACGCGGACCCGCACCGCGACGCCGGTGCGACGCGCTTCGACACGCTGACCTATCTGGAGGTGCTCCGCCGGCAGCTGAAGGTGATGGACGCCACGGCCATCTCGCTGTGCATGGACAACAGCCTGCCCATCATCGTGTTCGACGTGCTCGCGGAGGGCAACATCGCCCGTGTGGTGCGGGGCGAGCCGATCGGCACGTTCGTCCAGCCCGCGGAGGCGATGACGGGAGTGGTCCGGTGAACGAGCTGTTGCGGGAGGCAGAGGGCCGCATGAAGGGGGCGGTGGCCCACACGCGGGAGGAGTTCGGCAAGATCCGCACGGGCCGCGCGAACCCCGCACTGGTGGCCGACCTGCCGGTGGCCTACTACGGGACGCAGACGCCCCTGCAGCAGATCGCGGGCGTGACCGTCCCCGAGCCGCGCATGCTGCTCATCAGCCCGTACGACCAGTCGGCGCTGCGGGACATCGAGCGGTCCATCCAGCAGTCGGACCTCGGCGTGAACCCCTCCAACGACGGGTCGGTCGTGCGCGTCGTGTTCCCCGAGCTGACCGAGGAGCGGCGCCGGGACTACGTGCGGCTGGCGCGCGACCGCGCCGAGGAGGGCCGCGTCGCCGTGCGCAACGTCCGTCGGCAGGCCAAGAGCGAGATCACCCGCCGCACCGAGGCGGGCGAGCTCAGCCGCGACGAGGGTCACCGCGACTCCGAGGCGCTGCAGGCCCTGACCGACCGGAACGTCGCCGAGATCGACGCGCTCCTGGCGAACAAGGAGCGGGAGCTGCTCGAGGTCTAGGGCCCGTGCGGCGCGGAGAAAGCCCGAGGTGAGGGTGATGACGCCGCCGGCCGACCCCGTCCGGGAGTCGCCGCCGGACGGGCCGGGCCGCGTCGGCCCGGGCCCGGCCGGGCGCGACCTGCCGGTAGCCATCGCCACCGGTGTCGTGGCGGCCGGCGCCTTCCTGGGCACGCTGGTCTTTCACCCGCTGGCCTTCCTGGCGTTCCTGGCCGCGCTGGCGGCCGTCGCCCTGCTCGAGCTCGACGTCGCCTTCCGGGCCGTGGGTCTGCGCCCGGCCACCCCCGTCGCCGCCGCCTCGGGGTTGATCGCCCTGCTCGGCGTGCACTGGGCCGGCGCCGGCGCCCAGGGTGTCGCGTTGACCGTGCTGCTGCTGGGCACGGCCGGGTGGACCCTGGCCCTGTCCGGCGCCGGCCGGTCGCCGACCCGGCCCGTGGCCAGCTCCGGGGCGACCGTGCTCATGGCCCTGTGGGTGCCGTTCGCGCTCGGCTTCGCGGGCCTGCTGCTGGCGCGGCCGGAGGGCGTCTACCTGGTGATGGCGACGGTCGCGCTGACCGTCACCAACGACATCGCCGCGTACGCCTTCGGAGTGCGCCTGGGGCGCCGCCGGATGGCGCCGGCCGTGAGCCCCGCCAAGACCTGGGAGGGCTTCGCCGGCGGCCTGGCGACGACGCTGGTGGTCGCCGTGGCGGTCACCGCCCGCCTCGGCGAGGTCGGCGTCGGCACCGCTCTGGCGCTCGCCGCCGGCGTGGCGGTCGCCGGTACGGTGGGGGACCTGACCGAGTCGCTGGTCAAGCGCGACCTCGGCCTCAAGGACCTCGGCAAGGTCATGCCCGGCCACGGGGGGCTCATGGACCGCGGGGACGCCATCCTTTTCTCGCTGCCGGTCGCGCACCTGCTGCTGAGCGCGCTGGGCCTATGAGCGCCGACCCTTACGACCTGTCCCACGCGCAGCTGGCCGAGCTGCTGGGAACGGAGCCCGCCTACCGCACCTCGCAGGTGCGCGCCTGGCTGGCCCGGGGCGTCGAGGACCCCGCGCAGATGACGGACCTGCCCACGGCGGTGCGCTCCAGGCTGGCCCGCGTGCTGCGGCCCCCCGCGCGGCTGGTCCGCCGGGCGGTCGCCGAGGGCGGGCTCACGCACAAGCTGCTCGTTGGATCCGGCGAGGACGGCCAGACGGTGGAGGCCGTCGTGATGGTCTCAGCGTCGACCGCCGGCCCCTCCCGCGCGACGGTCTGCGTGTCGACCCAGGCGGGCTGCGCCATGGGATGTCCCTTCTGCGCGACCGGGCAGGCGGGGCTGCGCCGCCAGCTCGGGACCGGGGAGATCGTCGGGCAGGTGACGCTCGCCGGCCGTCTGCTGGCCTCCGGTGAGCTGGCCACGCCGCGGGGCGGGGGCGGGCGGCGGCCGGAGCGGGTGACCCACGTGGTGTTCATGGGCATGGGCGAGCCGCTGGCCAACCCCGGTCCGACCCTGGCCGCCGTACGGTGGCTCGTGGCTCGCGACGGCCTCGGGCTGTCCGCGCGGGCCATCACCGTGTCGACCGTCGGCCTGGTGCCGGGCATCCGACGACTGGCCGCTCTGGGGCTGCCGGTGCGCCTGGCCGTCAGCCTTCACGCGCCCGACGACGACCTGCGCGACGACCTCGTCCCCATCAACCGCCGGTACCCGCTCGCCGGGTTGCTGGCGGAGTGCGGAGCCTACCGGCGCGTCTCGGGCCGGCGTGTCACGTTCGAGTACGTGCTCATCGCCGGCGTCAACGACTCACCCGGGCACGCCCGGCGCCTGGGCGACCTGCTCACCGGGGGCACGGGCGGGCACGGCGGTCCGCACGTGCGGGGGCTGCGCGGCTCGCACGTGAATCTGATCCCCATGAACCCGACCCCGGGGGTGTCGTGGCGGGCGCCCCCTCCGGCCCGCCGCCGTGCGTTCGCCCGCGTGCTGGCGCAGGCAGGGGTGCCCGTTACCGTGCGCCGCAACCGGGGGGACATCGACGCGGCCTGCGGGCAGCTTGCGGCCGGTCACCGGGCGGCCGCCGGG
>JALYGZ010000318.1 GCA_030776845.1 Actinomycetota bacterium | reverse complement strand
GGCGGTGCCCATGCCCGCCGTGGGGCGCTGGGCCGGCTCGACCGACTGGGAACGGCGGGAGGCGGCACGGCGCTGCTCGGCCTGCAGGGCGCGGGCCCGGGCGGCCTGGGCGTCGCGCTGCTGGCTGGACGGGAGCACCTCGCCGGTGTAGATCCAGACCTTCACCCCGATGCGCCCGTACGTCGTGCGCGCCTCGTCCAGGCCGTAGCCGATGTTCGCGCGCAGCGTGTGCAGCGGCACCCTGCCCTCCCGGTACCACTCGGTGCGGCTCATCTCGGCCCCGCCGAGGCGGCCCGAGCACTGCACCCGGATGCCCTGGGCCCCGGCCTTCATCGCGTTCTGGGTGGCGCGCCGCATGGCCCGGCGAAAGCTCACCCGGCCGCGCAGCTGCTCGGCGACGTTGTGGGCGGTGACCTGTGCGTCGAGCTCGGGCTGCTTGATCTCGAGGATGTTGAGCTTGACCTGCTTGCGGGTCATGCGCTCCAGGTGGGACCGGATGGCGTCCGCCTCCACCCCGCGTCGGCCGATGACGATGCCGGGGCGGGCCGCGTGGACGTCGACCGTCACGCGGTCGCGCGTGCGCTCGATGTCCACGCTGGAGATGCCCGCGTGGCGGACCCGCTCGGTGATGAAGTTGCGGATGCGGTCGTCCTCGATGACATAGTCCGCGTACTCCTTGTCCGCGAACCATCGGGACCGGTGCTCCTTGATGGTCCCCAGGCGGAAGCCGTAGGGGTGGATCTTCTGTCCCACGTCGCTACTCCTCGCTGCCGACCGTGACCGTGATGTGGCTGGTGCGCTTGCGCAGGCGGGTCGCCCGGCCCATGGCGCGCGGGCGGTACCGCTTCAGCGTGGGGCCCTCGTCGACGACCGCGGAGTCCACTACCAGCTCGTCGGCGTCCAGACCGTTGTTGTGCTCGGCGTTGGCGACGGCGGATTCCAGGGCCTTGCGCAGCGGCTCCGCCGCCCCCTTGGGGGACAGCGTCAGCAGCGCGCGGGCCTCGTCCACCTCGAGCCCGCGGATCTGCCTGGCGACCTGGCGCACCTTGTTCGGCGCGACGCGCACGTAGCGGGCCACCGCCTTAACCTGCATCCTGTCGTCCCTCCGTCCGTGCCGCGCGCCCTAGCGGCGGGTGCGCAGCTGCTGCTTCTCCCCGGCGCCGCGCCACTTGATCGCCCTCGTCGGCGCGAACTCTCCGAGCTTGTGGCCGACCATGGACTCGGACACGTACACCGGCACGTGCTTGCGCCCGTCGTGCACCGCGATGGTGTGGCCCACCATCTCCGGGAAGATCTCCGAGCGGCGCGACCAGGTGCGGATGATGCGCTTGTCGCCCCGCTGGTTGAGCTGGGCGACCTTCCTGGCCAGGTGCTCGTCGACGAAGGGACCCTTCTTGAGGCTGCGTGGCATCGGCTGCTCCTGTGGCGTGGGGGGGCAGCGGCCTAGCGGCGCCGCTTGCCCCTGCGTCGGACGATGTCGGCGTTCGACTGCTTCTTCTTCTTGCGGGTCCGGCCCTCGGGCTTGCCCTTCGGGTTCGTCGGGTGGCGCCCTCCCGAGGAGCGGCCCTCGCCGCCGCCCATCGGGTGGTCGACCGGGTTCATCACCACCCCCCGCACAGAGGGGCGTCGGCCCTTCCAGCGCGACCGTCCGGCCTTGCCGAGGTCGACGTTCTCGTGCTCGGCGTTGCCCACGACGCCCACGGTGGCCCGACAGGCGGCCAGCACGCGCCTGATCTCGCCGGACGGCAGGCGCACCGACGCGTGCTTGCCCTCCTTGGCCAGCAGCTGCACGCGGTTGCCGGCCGACCGGCCCATCTTCGCGCCCCCGCCCGGGCGCAACTCCACGGCGTGCACGATCGTGCCCACGGGGATGTTGCGCAGCGGCAGGGCGTTGCCGGGGCGGATGTCGGCGCGCTCCCCGGACTCCAGCCGGTCGCCCACCCGCACGCCGTCGGGCGCGAGTATGTACCGCTTCTCCCCGTCGACGTAGTGCAGCCGGGCGATGCGCGCCGACCGGTTCGGGTCGTACTCGACCTCGGCCACCTTCGCGGGGACGCCGTCCTTGTCGCGGCGGAAGTCGATCTCGCGGTAGCGGCGCTTGTGGCCGCCGCCCTGGTGCCGGGTCGTGATGCGCCCGTGCGTGTTGCGCCCCGCCTTGCCGGGGTTCGCACTCGTGAGCGCCTTGAGCGGCTTGTTGGTCGTGACCGCGTCGAAGTCCGACACGCTCATGCCGCGCCGCGCCGGCGTGGTCGGCTTGTATCTCCTGGTGCCCATGGCCTCGCCTACTCGAAGATGTCGATCTGGTCACCGGGCGCGAGGGTGACCACGGCCCGCTTGGTGTCCTTGCGGCGACCGTAGTGCAGGCCGAAGCGCTTGCGCTTGCCGCGCCGGTTCAGGGTGTTCACGTTGGTCACGCGCACGCCGAAGATGTCCTGGACCGCCTGCTTGATCTGGGTCTTGTTGGCGCGGGGGTCGACAAGGAAGGTGTAGCGCCCCTCGTCGAGCAGCGCGTAGCTCTTCTCGCTCACCACCGGGGCGAGCACCACGTCCCTGGGGTTCACGGGGCCTCCTGTCCCTCGCCCCCGGCGGACGCCGCGGGCAGGTCGGCCCGCCGGCCGGTCCCCACGTGCTCCAGGGCCTCGCGCTGGAAGACGACGACGTCGCTGCGCAGCACGTCGTAGGTGTTGAGCTGGTCGACCGTCAGCACGTGGACGTCGGGCAGGTTGCGGAAGCTGCGGGTCACGTCGTCGTCCCACCCGGCGAGGACCAGAAGCACGTGTCGCCCGGCCAGCCCGAGCGCGTCGAGGGCCGCCGCCGCCGCCTTGGTGCGGGGCCGGTCGAAGGCCAGGCCCTCGACGACCCGCACGTCGCCGGAGGCGGTCCGGTCGCTGAGCGCCGAGCGCAGGGCGAGGCGTCGCAGCTTCTTGTTCACGCGCTTGACGTGGTTCTGCTCGCCGGTGGGGCCGTGCGCGACGGCGCCGCCGGTCCACTGGGGCGCCCGGATCGACCCCTGACGGGCCCGACCGGTGCCCTTCTGGCGCCACGGCTTGCTCCCGCCGCCCCGCACGGCGGCGCGGTTGCGCACCTTGGCCGTGCCGGCCCGCGCGGCGGCCAGCTGTGCGCTCACCACCTCGTGCATGGCGGACACGTTGACCGGGGCGCCGAACAGGGCATCGTCCAGGTCGACGGTGCCGGTGACGTCGCCGGAGCCCGTGTGCACGTCGACGGTCGGCATCACGACCCCCCTGCCCCGGCCACGGGCCGGGGCGCCTTCGCCGCGTCGCGCACGAGGACGACGGTGCCGTTGGAGCCGGGCACCGCGCCCCGGATCAACAGCAGGCGACGCTCCGGGTCGACGCCCACGAGCTCCAGGTTCTGGACGGTCACGCGTTCGCCGCCCAGGCGCCCGGCCATGCGGGTGCCGGGGAAGACTCGGCTGGGGGTGGCGCACGCGCCGATAGCGCCGGGCGCGCGGTGCACCTTGTGCGCCCCGTGGGAGGAGGGCATCCCGCCGAAGCCGTGCCGCTTGATGCCGCCGGCGAAGCCCTTGCCCTTGCTCACGCCGGTCACGTCGACCCGCTCGCCCAGCTCGAACTGGGCGACCGTGAGCTCGTCGCCCGGCTGGTGCTCACCGGGCAGCCGCAGCTCGACCAGGTGCCGGGTCGGGGCCACGCCGGCCTTGGCGAAGTGCCCGGCCAGCGGCTGGTTGACCCTGCGCACCCGGCCGTAGCCCAGCTGCACGGCGGCGTAACCGTCCCGCTCGGGCGTGCGGACCTGCACGACGGGGCACGGCCCGGCGCGCACGACCGTGACCGGCAGGACACGGCCCTCGGTGTCGAAGACCTGCGTCATGCCGACCTTGGTGCCCAGGATTCCCTTGGCGCTCATCGCTGCTGTGTCCTCACGTCCGGTGGCGGCCGGAGGGCCTTGGAGGGCGGGCGGGTCAGCGGCCCGGAGGCCGGCACCGGACCGCAGCTCCACGACGTTCCCCGGTCCCCTGTCACAGCTTGATCTCGATGTTGACCCCTGCCGGCAGGTCGAGCCGCATCAGCGAGTCGACCGTCTTCTGCGTGGGCGAGTGGATGTCGATCAGACGGTTGTGCGTGCGCATCTCGAAGTGCTCGCGCGAGTCCTTGTACTTGTGCGGCGAGCGGATGACGCAGTAGACGTTGCGCTCCGTCGGCAGGGGTACCGGACCGGTGACCCTCGCCCCCGTCCGCTCGACGGTGTCGGCGATCTTGCGCGCCGACTGGTCGATGATCTCGTGGTCGTACGCCTTGAGCCTGATGCGGATCTTCTGGTCGGCCATCTCGCTATACCTGCTGTTCCGCTGCGCTCATTCGTGGATGCTGATGACGCGGCCGGCGCCCACGGTGCGCCCGCCCTCGCGGATCGCGAAGCGCAGGCCCTCCTCCATGGCGATGGGGCTGATCAGGTCCACGGTCATTTCGGTGTTGTCCCCGGGCATGACCATCTCGGTGCCCTCGGGCAGCGACACCGTGCCGGTCACGTCGGTGGTGCGGAAGTAGAACTGGGGCCGGTAGTTGTCGAAGAAGGGGGTGTGGCGCCCGCCCT
>JALYGZ010000317.1 GCA_030776845.1 Actinomycetota bacterium | reverse complement strand
ACACGTTGGTGATCGCCGCGGTCAGCGTCGTCTTGCCATGGTCGATATGACCGATGGTGCCAATATTCAGATGCGGCTTGTTCCGCTCGAACCGGCTCTTAGCCATCCACCAACGCCTTTCGTGACCCGCGAGCCTACGCCCCGCGCACCTTCGCGACGATCTCCTCCGACAGCGACCTGGGAACCTCCTCGTAGCCACCGAACTGCATCGTGTAGGTGGCCCGCCCCTGGGTCTTCGAGCGCAGGTCCGTGGCGTAGCCGAACATCTCCGCCAGCGGCACCCGGGCTGTGACGACCTGCGAGGCGCCGCGCGCGGCCATGTGCCCGATGTGCCCGCGCCGGGAGGTCAGGTCGCCGATGACCTCCCCCATGTAGTCCTCGGGCGTGACGACCTCGACGTCCATGATGGGCTCGAGCAGCACCACCCCCGCCTTGCGGGCGCCCTCCTTGAGGGACATCGAGCCGGCGATCCTGAACGCCATCTCCGACGAGTCGACCTCGTGGTAGCTGCCGTCGGTCAGGGTGGCGGACAGGTCGACCAGCGGGTAGCCCGCCAACACGCCGCCCTCCATGGCGTCGCGGACGCCCGCGTCGACCGACGGCACGAACTCGCGGGGCACGTTCCCGCCGCGGACGGCGTTGGTGAATCCGTACCCGCCCACCTGGCCGGTCTCGGGGCTCACGGTCGGCTCGGCGGCGGTGACGCCCGTGGGGGCGAAGTCCATCACGACCTCGGCGAACTGCCCGGCGCCACCGGTCTGGCGCTTGAAGCGGATGTGCACGCCCTCGATGGGCCGGCGGATCGTCTCCCGGTAGGCGACCTGGGGCCGGCCGACGTTCGCGTCGACCTTGAACTCCCGCAGCAGGCGGTCGACGAGCACCTCCAGATGCAGCTCCCCCATGCCGCCGATGATGGTCTGCCCGGTGTCCTCGTCGGTGTGGACCTTGAAGGTCGGGTCCTCCTCGGCCAGCTTCTGCAGCGAGGTCCCCAGCTTCTGCTGGTCGGCCTTGGTCTTCGGCTCGATCGCGATGTGGATGACCGGCTCGGGGAAGTCCATGGTCTCCAGCAGCACCGGAGTCTCCGGCGCGCACAGGGTGTCGCCGGTCGCTGTGTGCTTGAACCCGACCGCGGCCAGGATGTCGCCGGTGAACGCGGCGGGGCGGTCCTCCCGGTGGTTGGCGTGCATGGCCAGGATGCGGCCCAGGCGCTCGCGCTTGCCTTTGGTGGAGTTGACGACCGCCTCGCCCTGGTCGACCTGACCGGAGTAGACGCGGAAGTAGGTCAGCTTGCCGGTGTAGGGGTCGCTGACGATCTTGAAGGCCAGCGCGGCGAACGGCTCGGACTCGTCGGGCTTGCGCTCGACGGGCTGCCCGCCCGACAGCTCCACCCCGCGGACCGGCGGCACGTCCAGCGGGCTCGGCAGGAAGTCGACGACGGCGTCCAGCAGCAGCTGCACGCCCTTGTTCTTGAAGGCCGAGCCGCACAGCACGGGGGTGACCGCGTTGGAGATGGTGGCGTGGCGCACCGCCCCCAGGATCTCCTCGCGGGTGATCTCCTCCTCGCCGAGGTACTTCTCCAGCAGCAGGTCGTCGGTCTCGGCCACGGCCTCGAGCAGCTGGCCCCGGTAGCGTTCGGCGAGGTCGCGCAGGTCCTCAGGGATGTCGACGTCGGCGAAGGTCGTCCCGAAGTCGTCGCCCGAGCCCGCCCAGATGCGCGCGCGCATGTCGATCAGGTCGACGACGCCGACGAAGTCGTTCTCCTGGCCCACGGGCAGCTGCAGCGGCAGCGGGCGGGCGCCCAGGCGCTCGCCGATCGACGCGACGGAGGCGGCGAAGTCGGCGCCGACACGGTCCATCTTGTTGATGAAGCAGATGCGGGGGACCAGGTACTTGTCGGCCTGGCGCCAGACCGTCTCGGTCTGCGGCTCGACGCCGCTGACGGCGTCGAAGACGGCCACCGCGCCGTCGAGGACGCGCAGGGAGCGCTCGACCTCCACGGTGAAGTCGACGTGGCCCGGGGTGTCGATGATGTTGACGACGTGGTCGCGCCAGCGGGCGGTCGTCGCGGCGGACGTGATCGTGATGCCGCGCTCCTGCTCCTGCGGCATCCAGTCCATGATCGCGGCGCCCTCGTGCACCTCGCCCATCTTGTGGCTGCGGCCGGTGTAGTAGAGGATCCGCTCGGTGGTCGTGGTCTTGCCCGCGTCGATGTGCGCCATGATCCCGATGTTGCGGACCACATCGACGGGAAAGTCTCGTTTCGGCATAGGTCTTCGTCTCTGCTGCCGGCAGGAGGTCGCGGGCCTACCAGCGATAGTGGGCGAACGCCTTGTTCGCCTCGGCCATCTTGTGGGTGTCCTCGCGGCGCTTGACGGTGGCCCCGGCGTTGTTGCTGGCGTCGAGGATCTCCCCGGCCAGCCGCTCGGCGATGGTGTGCTCACGCCGCGCGCGCGCGTACTGGGTCAGCCACCGCAGGGCGAGGGTGGTCGACCGGCCCTGACGAACCTCGATCGGCACCTGATAGGTCGCACCGCCCACCCGGCGCGACTTGACCTCCAGGGCCGGGCGCACGTTGTCCAGCGCCCGCTTGAACGTCTGCACCGGCTCGGCGCCGGTGCGCCGCCGCATGAGCTCGAACGCGTCGTAGACCACCCGCTCGGACAGCGAGCGCTTGCCGTCCAGCATCACCTGGTTGATCAGTTGGGTGACCAGCACGCTGCGGTGCTTGGGGTCGGCGACGACCTTGCGCTTCGGCGCGGGGCCCTTGCGGGGCATGGTCTAGCCCCCCCTCTTGGCACCGTACTTCGAGCGCGACTGCTTGCGCTCACGCACGCCCGACGCGTCCAGCGCGGCGCGGACGACCTTGTAGCGGACACCCGGCAGGTCCTTCACCCGGCCGCCGCGGACGAGCACCATCGAGTGCTCCTGCAGGTTGTGCCCCTCGCCGGGAATGTAGGCGGTCACCTCCACGCTGGAGGTCAGCCGGACGCGACACACCTTGCGCAGGGCCGAGTTGGGCTTCCTCGGGGTCACCGTGTACACGCGGGTGCACACGCCCCGCCGCTGGGGCGAGCCCCTGAGCGCGGGCGTGGTGGCCTTCTCCGTCTTGGCCTGTCGGCCGCTGCGGACCAGTTGCTGGATGGTGGGCATCTCGTCGTCCTGTGGCGCTGCTCCCCCGGCCCCGTCGGGGCTCGGGTGTTGCGGTTCCGCCGGCGAGCCATCCGTGGCCACGGGCCCGTCCGGGCGTCGTGCGCGGCGGGGCCTTCGCATGCGGGCGGCACGCGTCGGTGTGCCCCCACGGCGCGGGCCAGTCGTCGTCGGCGATCGGCACGGTGCGACCAGCGCCGAGCCGACCGGAGTGGGACGCTCCGGGATCCGGTGGACGATGGCCGACAAGAACGGCGCCCGGCCAGGCCGGACACCATCGACGTTCAAGCCTAAGTTGACCCGCTCACCATGTCAACCAGCCATGGGAGCCACCAGCGACCCGTCAAGAGCGGGTGGGGGCGGGCCGAGGGGCCTTGGAGGGCGGGCGGGTCAGCGGCCCCGAGGCCGGCCCCCACCCGCCCCAGGGCACTCAGTAGCTGCTGGTGTCCCCCATGGCCCACCCCTCGTCGTCGTAGGAGAACTCGTCCTCCTCGCCGAACTGCTCGAGCAGGTCCGCGGGCAGCAGCTGCTTGGGCATCTCCGTGGGCAGCGGCTGCACCGAGCGGTACCGGCGCATGCCCGTGCCGGCCGGGATGAGCTTGCCGATGATGACGTTCTCCTTGAGCCCGAGCAGGTCGTCGCTCTTGCCCTCGATGGCCGCCTCGGTCAGCACCCGGGTGGTCTCCTGGAACGACGCGGCCGACAGCCATGACTCGGTCGCCAGGGACGACTTGGTGATGCCCATGAGGATCTGGCGCCCGCTGGCGGGCTCGCCGTCGGACTCGACGACGCGCCGGTTCTCGTCGGCGAACCGGAAGCCGTCGACCAGCTCTCCGGGCAGGAAGCTGGTGTCACCGGGCTCGATGACGGTCACCCGCCGCAGCATCTGGCGGATGATCAGCTCGATGTGCTTGTCGTGGATCGACACGCCCTGGGAGCGGTAGACGTCCTGCACCTCACGGACCAGCAGCCGCTGGGTCTCCCGGGCGCCGAGGACCGCCAGCATCTCGTGCGGGTCGACCGAGCCCTCCGTCAGCAGGTCGCCGACGCGCACCTGCTGACCGTCCTCGACGCGCAGGCGGGCGCGCAGGGAGACGGTCACGCTGTGGGTCTCCTCGCCGCCGCCGTCGACGGTGATCGACACGCCCTTGTCGTTCTCCTGCAGCGACACGACGCCGGACAGGTGCGCGATCTCGGCCTTGCCCTTGGGCGTGCGCGCCTCGAACAGCTCGACGACGCGGGGCAGGCCGTGGGTGATGTCCTCGCCCGCGACACCGCCGGTGTGGAAGGTCCGCATCGTCAGCTGCGTGCCGGGCTCGCCGATGGACTGGGCGGCGATGATGCCGACCGCCTCCCCGACCTGCACGCCGCGGCCCTCGGCCAGCGCGCGGCCGTAGCAGCGGGTGCAGACACCCGAGCGCGTCTCGCAGTTGAGCACGGTGCGGACCCGCACGACGCGGTCGGCCTCGGTCGGCTGGTGCTCCAGGGGCTGCCCGGTCTCGGGGTCCAGGCCGTCGCGCAGCACCTGGCGCAGCAGCCGGATCTCGCCGTCGGTGACGTCGGTTCCGGCCTCCAGCAGGACGTCGCCGCCACCGGGACGGCGCACGTCCTCGGCCAGCGCGCGGCCGTACAGGCTCTGCGAGTCCGCCTCCCCGACCGTGACGGTCATGCCGCGCTCCGTGCCGCAGTCGTGCTCACGCACGATGAGGTCCTGGGCGATGTCGACCAGGCGGCGGGTCAGGTAGCCGGAGTCGGCGGTGCGCAGCGCCGTGTCGGCCAGGCCCTTGCGGGCCCCGTGCGTGGAGATGAAGTACTCCAGGACCGACAGCCCCTCACGGAAGTTCGACTTGATCGGCCGCTCGATGATCTCACCACGCGGGTTCGCCACGAGCCCGCGCATGCCGGCGATCTGGCGGATCTGGGTCATGTTCCCGCGGGCGCCGGACGTCGCCATCATGTACAGCGGGTTCAGGCGGCCGAAGTTGCGCTCCATCTCGTCCGAGACGCGGTTGGTCGCCTCGGTCCAGAGCTCGATGAGCTCCTGCTTGCGCTCCTCGTCGGTGATGACGCCCTTGCGGAACTGACGCTCGATGCGCAGCGCCTGCTCCTCGTACTCGGAGAGGATGCCGGCCTTGGCCACCGGCGCCTCGACGTCGGCGATCGACACGGTCACGCCGGCCCTCGTGGCGTAGTGGAAGCCGATGTCCTTCATGTCGTCCAGGACCTGGGCCACCCGGGCCCGCGGGTAGTTGTCCGCGCACCGGTTGACGAGGTCGGCCAGGTCCTTCTTGCCGACCAGCCCGTTCACGTACGGCAGCTCCGGCGGCAGGATCTGGTTGAACAGCACTCGCCCGGGCGTGGTCAGCACCCGCCCGCCCTTGCGCGGGACGACGACGCCCTCGGCGACCTCCTCGGCGTCCGGCTCGCCGACGAGCTCTTCGACCGGGATCGCGCGGTCCCGCAGGCGCACCATCACCCAGTCGCGCAGCCCGACCTCGCGGTTGTCCAGGGCCATGACGAGCTCCGCGGGCGACGCGAAGCTGCGCATCCGCCCGCCGCCGTCGCCGTCCCCGTGGCGGGCCCGCTCGGCCACGTCGCCGGGGGGCGAGCCCCCCTCGTCGCCCTCGGCGAACGTCAGATAGTACGCGCCCAGGACCATGTCCTGCGACGGCGTGACGATCGGCCGCCCGTGCGCCGGCGACAGGATGTTGTTGCTCGACAGCATCAGGATGCGCGCCTCGGCCTGGGCCTCGGCGGACAGCGGCAGGTGCACGGCCATCTGGTCGCCGTCGAAGTCGGCGTTGAACGCGGTGCAGACCAGCGGGTGGATCTGGATCGCCTTGCCCTCGACCAGGCGCGGCTCGAACGCCTGGATCCCGAGGCGGTGCAGGGTCGGGGCGCGGTTGAGCAGGACGGGGTGGTCGCGGATGACCTCCTCCAGCACGCCCCAGACCTGCCGGCGGGCGCGCTCGACCATGCGCTTGGCCGACTTGATGTTCTGGGCGTAGTTGAGGTCCACGAGCCGCTTCATCACGAACGGCTTGAACAGCTCCAGGGCCATCTGCTTGGGCAGGCCGCACTCGTGCAGCTTGAGATCGGGGCCGACGACGATGACCGAGCGGCCGGAGTAGTCGACGCGCTTGCCGAGAAGGTTCTGGCGGAACCGTCCCTGCTTGCCCTTGAGCATGTCCGACAGCGACTTCAGCGCGCGGTTGCCCGGGCCGGTCACGGGCCGGCCGCGACGCCCGTTGTCGAACAGCGCGTCGACGGCCTCCTGCAGCATGCGCTTCTCGTTGTTGACGATGATCTCGGGCGCCCCGAGGTCCAGCAGCCGCTTGAGCCGGTTGTTGCGGTTGATGACGCGCCGGTACAGGTCGTTGAGGTCGCTGGTCGCGAAGCGACCCCCGTCCAGCTGCACCATCGGGCGCAGGTCAGGCGGGATCGCCGGGACCGCCTTGAGCACCATGGAGGTCGGGTCGTTGCCCGTCGCCCGGAACGCCTCGACCACCTTGAGGCGCTTCACCGCGCGGGTGGCCTTCTGCGAGCGCGTGCTGCGCGCGCCGGACCTGATCCGCGTGGCCTCCTTGGTCAGGACGTCGCGCAGCGTGGTGGCTTCCTGGTCCAGGTCCATGGCGGCGAGCAGGTCGCGGATGGCCTCCGCACCCATGCCGCCCTCGAAGTACTCGCCGAAGCGGTCGCGCAGCTCCCGGTAGAGCAGCTCGTCGGTGACCAGGTGCTTGGGCTGCAGCGTCCGGAAGGTGTCGAGGACCTCGTCGAGGCGGTCGGCGCGCTGCTGGGCCGAGGAGGTGACCACCTTCAGCTGCTTCTCGGACTCGCGCCGCTTCTTGCGGACGGCGTCGGGCTTGGCGCCCTGCTCCTCCAGCCCGGCCAGCTCGCTCTCGAGCTCCTTGAGCAGCCGCTCACGGTCGAGCTCGAGGTCACGCTCGATCCGCTTCTTCTCCGCGTGGATCTCCTCCTCGAGCTTGGGCAGGTCGGCGTGGCGGGCCTCGTCGTCCACCGACGTGATGATGTAGGCGGCGAAGTAGATGACCTTCTCGAGGTCCTTGGGGGCCAGGTCCAGCAGATAGCCCAGCCGCGAGGGCACGCCCTTGAAGTACCAGATGTGCGTGACCGGGGCGGCCAGCTCGATGTGGCCCATGCGGTCGCGTCGCACCTTCGAGCGGGTGACCTCGACGCCGCAGCGCTCGCAGATGATGCCCTTGAAGCGGACGCGCTTGTACTTGCCGCAGTAGCACTCCCAGTCCCGGGTCGGCCCGAAGATCTTCTCGCAGAACAGGCCGTCCTTCTCCGGGCGCAGCGTCCGGTAGTTGATGGTCTCCGGCTTCTTGACCTCGCCGTTGGACCACATCCGGATCTGGTGCTCGGTGGCGAGCGCGATCCGCAGCTCGTCGAAGTTGTTGACGTCCAGCACTCTCGTCTCCTACTGCTTCCGCGCCACCGAGGAGCTGCTCAGCTCGGTACGTCGCGGCGGTGAGGGTGGTGTGAGTGGTCGTGTCCGTCCGGAGGGGGCTGAACGGTCCTTCGCCCCCGGAGGGCGGACACGACCACCTTCTAGCCCGTGATCCCGAACTCGTCCCCGTACCGCTCCGGCCTGGACAGGTCGATGCCCAGCTCCTCGGCGGCGCGGAAGGCGTCCTCCTCGCCCTCGCGGATCTCGATCTCGTGGCCCTCCGCGGACAGCACCTCCACGTTCAGGCACAGCGACTGCATCTCCTTGACCAGCACCTTGAACGACTCGGGGATGCCCGGCTCGGGGATGTTCTCGCCCTTGACGATCGCCTCGTAGACCTTGACCCGGCCCAGCACGTCGTCGCTCTTGACCGTGAGCAGCTCCTGCAGGGCGAACGAGGCGCCGTAGGCCTCCAGGGCCCACACCTCCATCTCGCCGAACCGCTGGCCGCCGAACTGCGCCTTCCCGCCCAGCGGCTGCTGGGTGATCATCGAGTACGGGCCCGTGGAGCGGGCGTGGATCTTGTCGTCCACCAGGTGCAACAGCTTCATGGTGTACATGTAGCCCACGGTGATGGGCTCGTCGATCGGCTCGCCGGAGCGGCCGTCGAAGACCCGGGCCTTGCCGGAGGCGTCCACCACCTTCAGCCCGTCGCGGTTGGGGCGGGTGTTGTCCAGCAGGCTCGTCAGCTCGTACTCGCGGCAGCCGTCGAACACCGGCGTGGCCAGCCGCTGGCCGCCGGGGTGCTCGAGCAGGGAGGCGTCCCACCCCAGGTCGTCGAACCACTCGGGGCGCTCGTCGAAGGCCCAGCCGTTGGCCGACACCCATCCCAGGTGGGTCTCCAGGACCTGGCCGACGTTCATACGGCTGGGCACGCCCAGCGGGTTGAGCACGATGTCGACCGACGTGCCGTCGGCCAGGAAGGGCATGTCCTCCACCGGCAGGATCTTGGCGATGACGCCCTTGTTGCCGTGGCGACCGGCCAGCTTGTCGCCGTCGGAGATCTTGCGCTTCTGCGCGACGTAGACCCGCACGAGCTCGTTGACGCCGGGCGGCATCTCGTCACCGTCGTCACGCGAGAAGGTGCGCACGCCGATGACGCGTCCGACCTCGCCGTGGGGGACCTTCAGGCTGGTGTCGCGGACCTCCCGGGCCTTCTCGCCGAAGATGGCGCGCAGCAGGCGCTCCTCGGGCGTCAGCTCCGTCTCCCCCTTGGGCGTGACCTTGCCGACCAGGACGTCGCCGGGCGTCACCTCCGCGCCGATGCGGATGATGCCGCGCTCGTCGAGGTTGCCCAGGACCTCCTCGCCGACGTTGGGGATGTCGCGGGTGATCTCCTCCTGACCGAGCTTGGTGTCGCGGGCGTCGACCTCGTGCTCCTCGATGTGGATCGACGTGAGCACGTCGTCCTTCACGAGCCGCTCGGAGATGATGATCGCGTCCTCGTAGTTGAAGCCCTCCCACGACATGAAGGCGACGAGCAGGTTCTGCCCGAGGGCCATCTCGCCGTCGTGGGTGCAGGGGCCGTCGGCGATCACCTGGCCCGCGGCGACCTCGTCGCCCTCCTCCACGAGGGGTCGCTGGTTGTAGCAGGTGCCCTGGTTGGTCCGCTCGAACTTGTGCAGGAAGTGCTTCTCAAGGCCCCCCTCGGACGGCTTGAGGATGATGCGGTCCGCGGCGCACTCGACCACGACGCCCGAGCGCTCGGCCACGACCATGTCGCCGGCGTCGCGGGCGGCCTTGCCCTCCAGCCCCGTGCCGACGTAGGCGGCGTCGCTGCGCATCAGGGGCACGGCCTGACGCTGCATGTTGGTGCCCATCAGGGCCCGGTTCGCGTCGTCATGCTCCAGGAACGGGATCATCGCCGCCGCGACCGACACGATCTGGCGCGGCGAGACGTCCATGTAGTCGACCTCAGCCGGGGTGACCTCCCGGACCTCGCCGTTCCGCGACCGGCACAGGACGAACTCGGCCGAGAGACGGCCGTCGGCGTCCACCGGCGCGTTGGCCTGGGCGATGACCTGGCGGTCCTCCTCGTCGGCCGTCAGGTAGTCGAGCTGGTCGGTGACGGCGCCGTCGGCCACCCGCAGGTAGGGCGTCTCCACGAAGCCGAACTCGTTGATACGCGCGTACGTCGCCAAAGAGCCCATCAGGCCGATGTTCGGGCCCTCGGGCGTCTCGATGGGGCACATCCGCCCGTAGTGGGACGGGTGGACGTCGCGCACCTCGAAGCCGGCCCGCTCCCGCGACAACCCGCCCGGGCCGAGCGCGGACAGCCGGCGCTTGTGGGTCAGCCCCGACAGGGGGTTGGTCTGGTCCATGAACTGGCTGAGCTGTGAGGCGCCGAAGAACTCCTTGATGCTCGCCACCACGGGGCGGATGTTGATCAGCGTCTGCGGCGTGATCGCCTCGACGTCCTGCGTCGTCATGCGCTCCCGCACCACGCGCTCCATGCGCGACATGCCGATGCGCACCTGGTTCTGGATCAGCTCGCCCACGCTGCGCAGCCGGCGGTTGCCGAAGTGGTCGATGTCGTCGGTGTCGTAGGCGTCGCCGCCCTCGGACAGCCGCACCAGGTAGGATATGGTGGCGAGCACGTCCTCCTTGGTGAGGATGCTCGAGAAGGGGGCGCTGCGCGGCTCGTCCGCCGGCAGGCCCAGGGCGTTGCGCCGGGCCCGCTCACCGTCCTGGGCCACGGCGTCCGCGGCCGCCGCCAGCCGGGGCGGGACGGGCTCGTCCAGCAGCGGCCTGGCCTGCTCGGGCTCGCGCAGGCCGAGGCGGACGAGCTCCTCGCCCAGCTTCTTGTTGACCTTGTAGCGGCCGACCTTGGCCAGGTCGTAGCGCTTGTTGTTGAAGAACAGGTTGATCAGTAGCGCGCCGGCGCTCTCGGGGGTGGGCGGCTCACCGGGGCGCAGCTTGCGGTAGATGTCCTGCAGCGCCTCGCTGGGAGTGTGGAGGGTGTCCTTGGCCAGGGTCTGCTCGACGACCTCGGCCCGGCCGAAGAACTCGAGGATCTCCTCGTCGGGCACGGGCGCGTCGATGACGTCCCGGGCGGCGAGCTCGTACTCGGAGGTCTCGGAGTTGAGCACCACGCCCCTGAGCGCGCGGTACAGCACGCTCAGGTGCTGCCGGCGCTTGCGGTCCACCCGGACGCCGGCGAGCCCGCGCTTGTCGACCTCGAACTCCAGCCAGGCGCCCCGGGAGGGGATGACCTTGCAGCCGAAGACATCGCGCCCGGTCGCCTTGTCGATGGACGCGTCGAAGTACACCCCCGGGGACCGCACGAGCTGGCTGACCACGACGCGCTCGGTGCCGTTGATGACGAAGGTCCCGTCCTCGGTCATCATCGGGAAGTCGCCCATGAACACGGTCTGCGACTTGATCTCGCCGGTGGTGCGGTTGACGAACTCGGCGGTCACGAACAGCGGCGCCGCGTACGTCATGTCCTTTTCCTTGCACTCGTCCACCGAGTGCTTGGGCTCCTCGAAGCGGTGCTCGGAGAAGGACAGGGCCATCTGCCCGGTGAAGTCCTCGATGGGGGAGATCTCCTCGAGGACCTCGCGCAGCCCCCTCTCGCGCAGCCAGCGGAACGAGTCGCGCTGGATGGCGACGAGGTCGAGCTCCTCGACGGGCAGGGGCTCGTTCAGCTTGGCGAACGACAGCCGTCCGTCTGTGGAGCCGGCTCGGCCGTTCTCACGGGACGGGGAGAGCTCATTCACGGTCGTCGACAAATGTCACTCCTTGCACCCCGTCGGGGACCGCGCCACGCGTGGCGGAAAAGGCGGAAAGGGACCGAACAGCGCTCGTCAGCTCGCGGCGGGGGTCGCCACTGGGCGGCTGCCGGGGGCGGACGCCGGATTCCCGCGCCCGGCGCCGAATCTCTCATGGCATGCTGACGCCCGAACCAGCACTGGGCAGGTCCGGGGAGACGGCTGAGCGGCGGGGCGCCGATGCCGCGAGTTCGACCCTGAGCAGACAACGCGAGCCGTCAGCATACTCCTTGTCCCCCCCATCGGCAACAGCGGCGCGCGAGCAGGACCGCTGCCAGGACCGCTGCCAGAGGCCCGGCGGCCTCCGCCGGAGGGGTCGGAGGGGTCGGAGGCCGGCCGGAGCGGCGTCAGGCGAGCTCGACGCCGGCGCCGGCGCCCTCCAGCGACTCCTTGGCCCTGTCGGCCGCCTCCCGGTCGACTCCCTCGAGCACGGGCTTGGGGGTGTTGTCCACCAGGTCCTTGGCCTCCTTGAGGCCCAGGCTGGTGAGCGAGCGGACCTCCTTGATGACCTGGATCTTCTTCTCTCCGGGCGACGTGAGGACGACGTCGAAGGTCGTCTTCTCCTCCTCGGCGGTCGGGGCCTCGGCCTCGGCCGCCCCCGGGGGGGCCGCGGCCACGGGCGCGGCGGCGGTGACGTCGAACTGCTCCTCGAACGCCTTCACGAACTCGCTGAGCTCCAGCAGGGTCATGTCCTTGAAGGCGTCGAGCAGCTCGTCGGTGCTGAGCTTGGCCATCGTGGTCTCCTGTCGGTGCGTCGTGCGCTGCACGGGTGCGCTGGGCTACGCCGCGGCGCTGTGCTCCTCCTCGCCCCGTCGGCGGTCGGCCAGGGCCTGGGCGAGCCGGGCGGGCTTCTCCAGGCTCGCCAGGGACAGGCGGGCGGGCCGGGCGACCAGCGCCATGACCATCCCGGCGAACTGGCTGAGCTGCTCCTCGCGGGTGCCCAGCTCGGCCAGCCTCAGCGTCTCGGCGGCGCCGAGGAATCGTCCCTCCAGCAGCCCGCCCTTGATGACGAGCTGTGGGTGCTCGCGGGAGAAGGCCCGCAGCACCTTCGTCGCGGTGACCGGCTCGTCGGGGCAGAAGGTCGCCGCCGTGGGACCGGCCAGCACGTCGTCGGGCACCTCCAGGCCGGCCTCCCGGACGGCGATGCGCGTGAGGCTGTTCTTCACGATCCGGTACTGGGCCCCGGAGTCGCGCAGCCGCGCCCGCAGGCGCCCCAGCTGGCCGACGGTCAGTCCCCGGTAGTCGGTGAGCACGGTCGCGGCCGACGCCTCCAGGCGCCCGCGCACCTCTTCCACGACGGCGACCTTGTCGGGGCGTGGCATCGGCGTCCTCGATCCGTCCGCACGGCTGGCCGTGGGTGTCGGGACGCCCGTTCAACAGCGAACGCCCCCCGCGAGACCCGGGAGGCGCCGGCGAACGCGCGACCGGTGGGTCGCGCCACGGAGCGGAGCTCCGTGCTCGCCTGCGCCGGCCGGTCGCCATTCGGGGCGACGCCTTCACCGCGCACGTGCGCACGGAACTCGGCGGTCTGCGGCACGGCGAACAGTAGGTTGGCCCTCCCGCCGTGTCAACCTACGGGTCAGGCCGCGGGCTGCTCCTCCTCCCACACCACGCGGGTGCGCTGCGGGTCCACCGGGATGCTGGGGCCCTGCGAGCTGGAGACGTGGATCGAGCGCAGGTAGCGGCCCTTCGCCGCCGCCGGCCGGGCGCGCAGCAGGTCGTCGAGGACCGCGGCGTAGTTGTCGACCAGCTGGCGGGCGTCGAAGGACGCCTTGCCGAGCACCACGTGGACGTTGCCCTGGCGATCGGCCCGGTACTCGATCTTGCCGGCCTTGACCTGCGCCACGACCGTCGCGACGTCCGTGGTGACGGTGCCCGTCTTGGGGTTGGGCATCAGGCCGCGAGGCCCGAGCACCTTGCCGAAGCGCCCCACCTTGCCCATCTGGTCCGGCGTGGCGATGACCGCGTCGAAGGACAGGTCGCCCGCCTCGATCATCGGGACGATCCGTTCAGCACCGATGATGTCCGCGCCCGCCTCGCCGGCCTCCTCGGCCTTGGCCCCCTCGGCGAACACGGCGACCCGCACCTGCTTTCCGGTCCCGTGCGGCAGCACGACGGAGCCGCGGACCATCTGGTCGGCGCGGCGGGTGTCGATGCCCAGCCTGACGGCCAGGTCGACGGTCGGGTCGTGGGAGACGCTCACGGTCTCCTTGACCAGCCGCATGGCCTCCGAGGGGCTGTAGACCCGGCCGGGATCGACCTTCTCCTGCGCCACCTGGTAGCGCCTGCCTCGCTTTTTCACCTGTCGTTCCCTCCGTGGTCCCGGCGGGCGCCGTGGGCGCCCTCCCACCGCGTCACTCGACGGTCAGGCCCATGCTGCGGGCGGTGCCCTCGATGATGCGCATCGCGCCGTCGACGTCGACGGCGTTGAGGTCCTCCATTTTGCGCTCGGCGATCTGGCGCACGCTGTCACGCGACACGACCCCGACCTTCTCCCGGTTCGGCTCGCCAGAGCCCTTCTCCACCTGGGCGGCCTTCAACAGCAGCTGCGCGGCCGGCGGCGTCTTGGTGACGAACGTGAACGAGCGGTCCTCGAACACGGTGATGTCGACCGGCACCACGTCGCCCTGCTGGGACTGGGTGCGCTCGTTGTAGGTCTTGCAGAACTCCATGATGTTGCCGCCGTGCTGGCCCAGCGCGGGGCCGACCGGCGGCGCCGGCGTGGCCTGCCCCGCCGGGATCTGCAGCTTGATGAGCGCCATGACCTTCTTGGCCACCTGGGTTTCCTGACGTGTCGATCCGCGCCTAGAGCTTCGCCACCTGGTCGAAGCCCAGCTCCACCGGCGTCTCGCGCCCGAAGATTGACACGAGCACCTTGAGCTTGGACTGATCCGCGTTGATCTCCGAGATCGTGCCGGTGAAGTCCGCGAACGGGCCCGAGGTGACGCGCACGTTCTCGTCCCTTTCGAACTCGACCCGGGGCGTGACCTGCTTGCCCTCCTCGGGCTCCCGGAGGATGTCCTCCACCTCGCGCACCGACAGCGGCACGGGCCTGGCGCCGGGCGGCCCGACGAAGCCCGTGACGGCCGGCGTGTTGCGCACGACGTACCAGGAGTCGTCGTCCAGGTCCATCCGCACCAGCACATAGCCCGGGAAGACCTTGCGCTGCACCGTCTGCTTCTTGCCGCCCTTGATCTCGACCGCGTCCTCGGTCGGCACGATCACGTCGTAGATCCGGTCCTGCATGTTCATCGACTGGATGCGGCTCTGCAGGTTGGCCTTCACCTTCGCCTCGTAGCCGGCGTAGGTGTGCACGACGTAGTAGTCGCCGGGCAGGCGCGCGTAGTCGATCCGGCCGGGCCCCTCGACCTCCTCGGCGGGCTCGGCGGGCTCGGCCTCGGCGGTCTCGGCCACCTCGCCGTCGCCGGCGACCGCGGGCGCGTCGGGGTCGACGTCGGTCCCGCCGGCCGCCGCGAGCAGGGCGTCGAAGTCGTCCTCGTCGGGCTGCTGTATCGGCTGTTCACTCATCGGTGGTTCCGCTTCCTGGCATCTCAGGGTCGGCGCCGCTCATCCGAAGATCCACAGCACCAGCGTCCCGAACACCTGGTCGAGGGCGAACACGGTGAGGGTCAGCAGGGTCACGGAGACGAGGACGACGAGGCTGTAGGAGACGAGCTCGGAGCGCGAGGGCCACGCCACCTTGCGCAGCTCCCCGCGCACCTCGCGGAGGAACTGGGGGGGAGAGCTCCGCTGGCGCTTCTTGGACTCCTGCAGGGACGCGTAGTCGGCGCGGCGGTCGCGCTTGGAGTCGCGCTTGCGTTGCCGTTCCATCTCGCGTTTGGCTTGGCGGTTCACGGCCGTCCTCGGTGTGCGGTCCCTGCGGGCGTCAGCGCCACGAGTGCGCCGCAGGGGCGGAGGGACTCGAACCCCCGACCTTCGGTTTTGGAGACCGACGCTCTGCCAGTTGAGCTACGCCCCTTCGAAGCAAACAAAAAGCTGCCCGGGGCAGCGTGGACCAGTATACGGGAGCCGACCCCCGGGGCAACCGGTCGTCAGTCCAGTTCCCGCCCGCCCTCGCGCCTGCGGCGCTCAGTCCAGTTGTGTTCCCGCCCGCCCTCGCGCCTGCGGCGCTCAGTCCAGGCTGACGACGGCGCGCGAGGTGCGCCGGTCGATGATCCGCTGGCCGTCGGGCAACTCGGCCCACATCGACAAGATGGCGGTGTTGGCGGCCTCGTCGAGCTCCACGACCTCGGCCCCGTAGCTGACCACGGCCCCGACCGGGCACGCGGCGCGGAAGGTCGCCCGCAGCGACCTGACCCGCCGGGGCCCGCCGGCCCAGTCGGTGACGACCCGCGACAGGATCCCCAGGTTCAGCATGCCGTGGGCCACCACGCCGCCCGTCGGGCTGACCCCCGCAGCGAACTCGTTGTCCCAGTGCAGGCGATTGAAGTCGCGGCTGGCGCCCGCGTAGCGCAGCAGGCGCGCCTGGTCGAGCGTCTCGCGCTGTTCTGCCACCCGTGTGCCGGGGCGCAGCTCCGCCAGCCGGGGCACCCTCAGCCGGCCCGGTCGGGCAGGAAGACGACCGTCTGGCGGCTGATCACCACCGGCTCACCGGTGTCGGCCGCCACGCAGTCGACCTGCAGGCTGAGGAACTCGCTGCCCCGACGCGACATGATGCGCGTGATCCGGGGGCGGCACTCCAGGACGTCGCCCGGGCGGACCGGACGGTGGAAGTCGAACTCCTGGCTGCCGTGCATGAGCCGCGCGCTGGCGCCCAGCTCCGGGTCGTCGAACACGTAGTCCCCCGCGCGCGTGACGGCGAACAGCGCCGCGAACGTCGGCGGGACGTCGTCGCCCCGCGCGCCGGTGGCGTCGGCGTACTCCCGGACCTTCTCGGCGCAGACCTCGTAGCGGAACGACGGGTAGCGGTGCCCCGCCCGGTCCGGGTTGAGTGCGATGAGCCCGCTCCCCTCGCTCAGCCGTGTGTGCCCACCCCGCCGGGGCCTACGAGGGGCGCTATGCCCCCACCTTGGGATTCAGGACCATCGACGCGAAGCGTCCCTCGATGTCGGTCCGCTTGTCGACCTGGGCGACGTCGGCGAGGGCCTCCGAGAAGCGGTCGAGCAGCCGCTCTCCCATCTCCGGGCGCCGCAGCTCCCGGCGGCGGAACATGACCTGCACGCGCACGGAGTGACCGTCGAGCAGGAAGCGCCGCGCCTGGCGCTCCTTGGTCTCGAAGTCGTGGTCGTCGATCTTCGGCCGGAGCCTGATGGCCTTCTGCCCGCCGCCGCGCTGGTGCTTGCGCTGCTCGCGGTCCGCCCGCTCCTGTTCGTAGCGGTGCTTGGCGTAGTCCATCACCTTGGCGACCGGCGGACTGGCCTGCGGCGCCACCTCCACCAGGTCCAGGTCCAGCTGCCTGGCGGCATCGATCGCGATCTTCAACGGGACGATGCCGATCTGCCTGCCCTCCGGGCCGATGAGGCGGACCTCCCTGGCGCGGATCTCGGCGTTCACTGCGAGACGGTCGGTCATGTTCGTACTGAGTACCTCCGGTATCGGGGATCCTGGCCCGCGGCGGGCGCCGTCCGCGGCGCGACGACCCCGCCGGCGAGGTCGCCGGCGGGGTCGCTGTTGACGGAGACGGCCGTGCTACCTCGTCTCCCGATGTGCGGTGTGGGCGTTGCACCGCCTGCAGTACTTCGCCAACTCCAGTCGCTGGCGCTGCGTGCCACGGTTCTTCGTCGTGATGTAGTTGCGCTCCTTGCAGACCGTGCAGGCCATGGTGACCTTCGGCCGCAGCTCACTCTTCGCCATGTCCGCCCATTCTGCCCCTCACCCGCGTCGGGTGGGCGGGCCACGCCCCCGCCGACGTCGTCATTCGTGGATGCTGATGACGCGGCCGGCGCCCACGGTGCGCCCGCCCTCGCGGATCGCGAAGCGCAGGCCCTCCTCCATGGCGATGGGGCTGATCAGGTCCACGGTCATCTCGGTGTTGTCCCCGGGCATGACCATCTCGGTGCCCTCGGGCAGCGACACCGTGCCGGTCACGTCGGTGGTGCGGAAGTAGAACTGGGGCCGGTAGTTGTCGAAGAAGGGGGTGTGGCGCCCGCCCT
>JALYGZ010000316.1 GCA_030776845.1 Actinomycetota bacterium | reverse complement strand
GGGCGACGCTTCGCGCGTGCGCCGGCGGGGCGTGGCGGGGCCACCGCATCGCCCAGAGCGGCAGCCGTGCCGCGGCCTCCGCCGCCACCGCCCAGGTGAGCTTGCTCGAGCCGGCGCGCCGCTCGACGAACACGATCGGCACCTCCACCACCCGGAAGCCCTCCCGCCACGTCCGAAGCGCCATCTCGACCTGGAACGCGTACCCGTCCGAGCGCACCGAGCCCGGCACGAGCGTCTCCAGCACGGGCCGTCGGAAGGCGCGGAAGCCCGACGTGGCGTCGCGCACGGGCAGCCCGGTGAGCAGGCGAACCGCGTGGTTGGCCCCCCGACTCAGCGCGACCCGCGCCGGCGACCAGTCGGCCACGTCGCCGGTGGGCACATACCGGGAGCCGACCACCAGGTCCGCTCCCCGCAGGGCCCGCAGCAGGCGGGGCAGGTCGGCGGGATCGTGGGACAGGTCGGCGTCCATCTGGCACAGCGCGGCGTAGCCGCGCGACAGGCCCCATCCGAAGCCGTCGCGGTAGGCGCCGCCCAGTCCGGACCTGCGCGACCGGTGCAGCACGTGGACCCGCTCGTCGCGCCGCGCGAGCCGCCCGGCGACGGCCCCGGTCCCGTCGGGCGACGCGTCGTCGACGACCAGCACCTCGGCCGGCCCGGCGTCACCGCCGCACGCCAGCACACCCTGGACGACGCGCTCGACGGTCGCCGCCTCGTCATAGGTGGGGACGACCACCAGCGCGCGCACCGGCGGATCGTAGCGACGCCGGGGCCCTAGGAGTCCCCCGTGGGGGAGCCGCACGAGGCGCAGACCCGCCAGCCCTCACCCAGGGGCCGCTGGCAGCTGGCGCAGCTGTCGGGCCGCAGATCCGTGCCACACCAGGGGCAGCGGGTGAACTCGTCCTCGACGTCCTGGGCGCACACGGGGCAGCTGCCGGACCCCAGCGTCTCCGTCGAGGTGACGCGGGCGACCTCCTCCAGGGTGGTGACGCCGCGCATCGCCTTGGCGACGCCGTCCTCGCGTAGGTTGCGCATCCCCGCCCGCCGGCCCGCCTGGCGGATCGCGGCCTCCGAGGCGTTGCCGCTGACCAGGTCGCGCACGTCGGCGTCGATGGGCAGCATCTCGAACAACCCCGAGCGACCCCGGTAGCCGCTGCGGTCGCAGGAGGGGCAGCCCCGGCCGCGGCGGAAGTCGCCGTTGTCGAGGTCGGCCGGTGCCAGGTACAGGTCGCTGGCCTGCTGCTCGGACGGCTTCACCGGCGCCGTGCACCGGGGGCAGACGTTGCGGACCAGGCGCTGGGCGACCACGAGCGACAGCGAGCTCGCGATCAGGTAGGGGGGCACCCCCAGGTCCCGCAGGCGGACCGCCGCGTTGGGCGCGTCGTTGGTGTGCAGCGTCGAGAACACCAGGTGGCCGGTCAGCGACGCCTGCAGCGCCAGCATGGCGGTCTCGGAGTCACGGATCTCGCCGACCATGATCACGTCGGGGTCCTGGCGCAGCACGGTGCGCAGGGAGCGAGCGAAGCTCAGGCCGATCTGCTCGTTGACCTGGGTCTGGTTGACGCCCCCCAGCTCGTACTCGACGGGGTCCTCGATCGTGATGACGTTGCGCGACTCGTCGGCGAGCTCTCCCAGGAAGGCGTACAGCGTCGACGTCTTGCCCGAGCCCGTGGGCCCGGTGATGAGCACCAGCCCCTGGGGCCGGGACAGCGCCCCGCGCACGAGCGGGGCCTGGGCGGCATCGAAGCGCAGGTCGTCCATCGACAGCCGCTCGGCCCCCTTGCGCAGCAGGCGGACGACGATCGTCTCGCCGTGCATCGACGGCAGGCTCGACACGCGCAGGTCGACCTCGCCGTGGTCGCTGGCCAGACGGCTGCGGCCGTCCTGGGGCCGGCGCCGCTCGGCGATGTCCATGCCCGCCATCAGCTTCAGGCGGGACGTCAGCGCGCTGTTCGTGCTGCGCGGGACAGTCATGGTCTGGCGCAGCACGCCGTCGACGCGGTAGCGCACCCGGGTCACCCGCTCCCCGGGCTCGACGTGCACGTCGGAGGCTCCGACGGCCAGCGCGTCGGACAGGATGCCCTCCAGCAGGCGGGCCACGGGCGCGTCGCTGGCCGCGATCGCCAGGTCCGCCTCCATCGCCTCCAGCGCGTTGCCCGACGAGGCCTCGGAGCCGATGGCGTCGATGAGCTCGCCCGCGCGGTGGTCGATGCCGAAGACCTGACGGATCGCCTCCTGGACCACGGGTGCGGGCGTGACGACCGGGCGCACCCGGTCGGCGCCGGAGCGGACCCGCACGTCGTCCAGCCCGATCACGTTGGTGGGGTCGGCGCAGGCGACGACCAGCGTCCCGTCCGGCTCGCTTCGCAGCGGCAGCAGCTCCCGGCGCTGGGCGAGGGCGGCGGGGATGAGCCTGGCGGCCTCCTGGTCCACCTGCAGGTCGTCGCCGTCCACCAGCTCCAGGCCGAGCTGGCTGGCCAGGGCTCTGGCGATGTCCAGGTCGCTGGCCATTCCCAGGCGCACGACCGCCTCGCCGACCCGCTCCCGGCGCCCCTCGACCCGCCCGCGGCTGCCCAGCGCCTCCTCGAGCTGGGCGGAGGTGAGCACGCCGGCGTCGGTCAGCAGCTCGCCCAGCCGCCGGCGCGAGCCCGGCCCCCGCGCGGCCTGCTCGGGCTTGGTCACATTGCTCATCAATCTTGCTTCGGTAGCATCAACGGAATCTTTACCGCCGCCGCCACCGCAGCCCCGGCCCGGGGGCCCCTTCCCGCCCCCGCCCGGCGCGTCGCGGCCGTGCTCGCCCTCGCGGTGGCGCTGTCCGGATGCCGGCTGGAGCTGAACGTCGACGTGCGCGTCGACGCCGACGCCGGTGGTCGCCTCGCTGTGGCGGTGTCGGCCGACCGGGCGTTGCGCGCCCGCGCCGAGCGGGCCGGAGCCGACCCCCTCGACGACCTCGTCGCCCGGGTCCGCCCGCTTCGCGGGGCGGGGTGGCGGGTGCGGGACACGACGACGCCCGACGGCACCCGGACCGTGGCGGTCTCCACGGCATTCGCCGACCCCGCCGAGCTCGCCGACCTGTCGGCGGCGCTGTCCGACGCGCTCGCCGCCCCGGAGG
>JALYGZ010000315.1 GCA_030776845.1 Actinomycetota bacterium | reverse complement strand
CTGCCAGCCCGGGTGCGGGCCGCCCTCCAGTCCGGCCAGGCGACATGGGCGCCGGAAGGGCGTGTGCTGCTCGTTCCGCTGGGCGGCCCGCCGCGCGGCCTGCTCGCCCTGCGAGGGGTGTCGCCCGAGGCCGAGTCGGACGTGCTGGAGCGGCTCGGCGGTCTGGTCGGGCTGGCCCTGGAACAGGCGGGGCTGACCGAGGAGCTCATCCACGGCGAGCGGCGGTACCGGTCGATGCTGCAGAGCTGCTCGGTCCTCATCGGCGTGGTCGACGCCGACGGGACCCTGAGCTACCTCAGCCCCGCGGTGGCGCGCATGCTCGGCTACGCGCCGGCGGCGCTGACCGGTTACCCGTTCGAGGCCCTGGTGCATGCCGACGACACGGCGGACTGGCGGCGGTTCCTCACCGAGGTCCTGAGCAGCGCCAGGCCGCTGAGGCTGGACTGCCGCCTCCGCCACCGGCACCGCCCCTGGCTGCACGCCGAGGTGGTGGGGGTCAACCTGCTCGACGAGCCCAGCGTCGCAGGCGTGATGATCAACGTGCGCGACGCCAGCGAGCAACGCACGCGTGAGGACGAGCTCGTCCGCCGCACCCACCACGACCCCCTCACGCGCCTGCCCAACCGCACGCTGTTCTTGCAGCGGCTGCGCGCGGCGGTGGAGGTCGCCGAGCGCCAGGACAGCCTGGCGGTGCTCTACGTGGACCTCGACGGCTTCAAGTCGGTCAACGACACCTACGGCCACGCGGTCGGCGACGGACTGCTGGAGTCGGTGGCCGAGCGGATCCACGCCAGCCTGCGACCGGACGACACCGCGTCACGCCTGAGCGGGGACGAGTTCGCGGTGCTCGTCGACAAGCTGCGGGACCGCGAGGAGGCCAGGCAGGTCGCCGAGCGGCTGCTGGCCTCCCTGGGCGAGCTGCTGCCGGTCCACGACCATACGCTCAGCGCGCGCGCCAGTGTGGGGGTGGCGGTCGGCGGCACCGGTGTCGAGGACGCCGAGGACCTGCTGCACCGGGCCGACCTGGCCATGTACACGGCGAAGGGAGAGGGCGGCAACCGGATCCAGGTGTACCACCCGGACGCGCACGCGACCCTGGGCGCGCGCCGGCAGCTGCAGGCGGAGCTGCAGTGGGCGGTCCTGCGCGGCGAGCTGGACGTCCGCTACCAGCCGGTCGTCGCCCTGGACGACCGGCGCATCAGCGCCGCCGAGGCGCTGGTGCGCTGGCGCCATCCGGCACGCGGCCTGCTCGGGCCGGACGCCTTCGTGTCGCTGGCCGAGGAGGGCGGTCTCATCACCGACGTCTTCGACTTCGTGCTCCGCGACGCCTGCACCCGAGGCCGGGGCTGGCAGAGCCCGGAGGGCGATGGGCCCTCGGTGAACGTGAACCTGTCGGCGGTGCAGCTGCGCCAGGCCGAGCTCGTCAACCACGTCAGCCGGGTGCTGGAGGAGACCGGACTGGCGCCGCATCTGCTGATCCTGGAGGTCACCGAGAGCGTGCTCGTGGACGACCCGCACGCCGCCGCCGAGGCGCTGGCCACGCTCAAGCAACTGGGCGTCCGCATCGCGATCGACGACTTCGGCACCGGCTACTCGTCGCTGGCCTACCTGCGGCGGCTGCCGATCGACGTCCTCAAAGTGGACAAGAGCTTCCTACAGGGCATCGACCGCCCCTACGGCGCGGCCGTGGCCCGCACCGTGCTGGAGCTCGGCCAGCGTCTGGGCATGCCGACCATCGTCGAGGGGGTCGAGACGGCGGCGCAGGTCGCCGCCCTGAAATCGATGGGCTACACGCACGTGCAGGGCTATTTCTTCTCGCGCCCGGTGCCCGGGGACCGCGTGGGCGAGCTGCTCGCCCGGGGGAAGCTGCGGGGACGCTCCGTCCCCGCCGTCCCGGAGCGGTAGGCGCCGTATACGGCCGCCATGTCCTCGTCGCCGTGCCCGGCGTCGGCGGCCGCGGTGAGGCACGGCGACGGCCGGCGTCACGGCCAGCGGCAGGCCGGCCGACTCCCCGGGATTCGCTGGCGACGTTCAAGGAGTGGCTGGGCGAGTGGGCGGTCGGCTTCTCGGGCGCACACGTCGGAGCTCGGGGCCTTTCGAGCCCTCCGGTCAGCGCATGGACATGCCCTTCTGCGAGGTGCTGCACTGGACCCCGGACGACCGCCTGATGTCGGGGGAGATCCTACGACCAGATGACGATGCTGGCCCAGCTGGGCCACGTCCAGCCACCGGGGTAGTCGCGCCGCCTGCCAGGCGGGCGGCCGCCTCGGCCTCCCGGTCACGGACGAGTGCCGGCGCCGCCCTCCCGGGAGTGCAGCGAGAACCATGCCACCCTGCTCCATCGATCTCGCCGACGCAGCAGCGCCTGGCCCAGGTAGACGCCATCGTCGACGGTCACGAGCTCGTCGAGAATCCGGCGGATCGGCCACCTGGGATTGTCGGGGAGGTCGTAGTCGATGCGCATCACGCGCACGCCAGCCTGCAGCCTGCTGGTCCCAAGGGTGGTGAGAAAGCGAAAGGCCGTCGTCTCCCCCGCCCGGCCTGTGGCGACGCCCCGCTGGCCGTGGAACAACAGGGGGAGGAGGGGTGCGGTGGGGCCCGAGAAGCGGTTGAGACCCTGGCCGAGCGCGCCGTCGAAGATCTTCCCCCTCCAGGGCATCCATACCCCCGTCACCGCCGACAACAGCCGGTCGGCGGGCCCGCCGACGGTGGGGGCCAGGAAGCGCCCCTCGTAGGACCCGTCGAGCACGCCCGGTGCCGCCGCGCCGGCGAAGCACGCCTCGAGCTGCGCCGAGCCGCCGGCGCGGTCGACGGGGAGGGTCGCGACGGCCCTCCAGTACGCCAGCGCGGTGCCGCCTTGTGCGGGCTGCATATCAACCGAAGTCGCTGCGCGCCCGGATATTGAGACCGACGAGGTTGGAGCCGCCGCTGGCGCCGTTGGTACTGCTCTTCTGCCAGCTCTGCACGGCGACGACACCAGGCCAGGGCTCGTCCTCCCACCATCCGAACATCGGGCCGCCGGACTGGCCGGGCCGGACGTCGCCGGTGTGGTACATGGCCCAGTGCTCCGCGGGCTGGGTATCGTCGCGGACGGCTGGGACGGCGGCAACTACTGGAGCCACATGGGCTACCCCGCTGACCTCGCGTCCTTCCCCCGGCCCTCGTTCCTGGGGCACTTCAGCCTCAACGCACCACGGAAATGACGTGTCGCTGAAGGTGTAGCGGTCGTCGGGGCCCCTCCTCCCCGGACACCGCGCGCCGAGCGACCCCGAGGGGGCCTGCTGGAACTGCGGCTCGAAACCCGCCACATAATGCCTCTGGGTCAGCGCAACGTCGGGAGGGTCGGCAAGACGACTCCGCTCCGCACGTGCTCGTGCAACTTTTCGAAAGGAATCGGCTCCGCCATCACCGGGTCTCCCGTCACCGCAGGATCAGGGGAGAAGAATGCGTAGGCAAAGGGCTGGATGCAAGGTGTGAGGTCTGTCGCCGCTGAGCCGGCGCCGCTAGCGTCGGCACCGACCGGCTGGGGCGTGTTCGGGAGCGGATCGTGGCGGGTGCTGGGAACGAGCTGCGGGTCGAGGTGACGCCGTGGGGTCCGGACGGGGACACCGCTCGTCGCGTCGCGCGTGAGGCGCTGCGGCACGACAGGGTCCGCGGGCAACTCGACGGCGCCGAGCATCGCGTGGTGTCCGTCGGGACCGTCCCGCCCGACGTGGTCGACGGCGGCGACCCCGTCGAGCCCAGCCACGTGCGGGCGACGCTGTACGACTACAGCAACGAGCGCATCCTGTTCGTCGATGCGCCGCTGGATGGGTCACCGGACGTGTTGGTGGCGTCAAGCTCCCGTCAGCCGCTTCCCAGCAGCGAGGAGCGGGCGGCCGCGCTGGCCGTCCTGGAGGAGGACGCCCAGCTCGGGCCCGCGCTGCGCGAGGGCCGGCTGGTCCCCTTCCGCCCGATGCCGCCGCTGATCACCGATGAGCGCGACGACGGGCGGGTCGCACGGACGGTCACGGCTGCCGTACGCGGGCCAGCCGACGGCCGACCGTGCAGCCCCGGCCAGGCCAGACTGGTGGTTCGCCGCGGCGGCGAGGAGCTGTGGCGGATGGTCGCGGTGCGCCCCGCCGACTCCTCGGGCGTCGCAGGGTCGGGCATCGAGCTTCGGTGGGTCAGCTACCGGGGCAAGCGGGTGCTGCGGCGGGCGCACGTTCCCATCCTCAACGTGCGCTACGACCGCGACGCCTGCGGGCCCGGTTCTTCGCCTGCCACGAGTTCGGCGTAGATCGTCTCTGGACTCATGCCCGAGGCGAGGCCAAGCACTGCGTCGGCCTGTCCCTGGGTCAGCAGGGCGGCGAGCGCCTCGAGCTCCACCTCGGTGTGGACGTGCGGGTGAGCGGGATCACCTGCTCCGGGGTGCCGAGTTGCGTGAAGTGCTTGTCCGGGATGTTGGCGAGTAGTGGGGCGTGACTGTCTTCGGGCCGGGGCCGGCCGCCGACGAAACGGTCGAGTGCCATGACGTCTTGGATCTCCAGCGCGCCCGTGGCCGGGTTGACGTCGAAACGGTTCTGCTCGCACCAGGCGTAGGCATCGTCGTGCGGAAGGACATCGACGAGCACGTAGGTGTCGCCCGGTCTGCCGAGCGCGGCGATCACGCCGCGCCAGAACCGGTCGACCCGGATGGTTCGCGCACGGTCGTCGGCGATCGCGTTGGGCTTCTCCAGGTTGAAGCCCGCCCCGGTGTGGTTCGCTGAAGAGCTCAAGGAGCTTGTCGACCTTCTTCCGTGCGTCCTTCGGCAGCCGCCCGTCGGACGACAGAAAGCCCTTGCCGAGAACCACCTCGGGCAGGGGTTACTCCTTGAGGCCGAGCGCGGTGAGCAACTGTCCGTGGTGGTGTCGCTGGCCACTCCCACCCGCCGAGCACGAATTCATCTTCTAGGGCGAGGGACAGATTGGACATCATCACCGCGCACGAGGAGACCGGCAGTTACCGGGCGGCGGCGGAGCTGTGCGGCACGACACACAAGACGGTCAGGCGCCTGGTCGACCGGGTGGAAGGCCGGCGAAGACCTGGAGGCGACGCGCCGGGGGGTGCAGCGCAACATCGACGCGTACCGCGATCTGGTGGTCGACAAGGTCGAGTCGACCCGGGGGCGGATCTCGGCCAAGCGGCTGGTGCCGGTCGCTCGGGCGGCGGGCTACGAAGGCTCGGACCGCAACTTCCGACGACTGGTGGCCCAGGTCAAGGCGGACTGGCGCCGCCAGGCGCGGGTGTTCCGCCCCTGGGTGCACACCCCGAGAGGTCCAGAGGGCATAGGAACCGAGGAAGGGCATAGGGAATCGAGTGGAGTGGTAGGGAGCTGGTATGATGGACGCGCTCACTCTTCTCATCCAGGATCACGGCCGAACCGACGCGCTGTTCGACCGCTTCGAGCAGACGGACGACCCAGACGGGAAGCAGCGACTCGTGCGCGAGTTCACCTACGAGCTGTCGGTGCATGCCGCAATCGAGGAGCAGTGGCTGTATCCGCTGACCGCCCAGACGCTGGAAGATGGACGGTCTCTGGCCGGCCACAGCGTCGACGAGCATCAGCGGGTTAAGGACCTGCTGGCGTGGCTGGACGGCGCGGAGCCGGCCGACCTCGGCTACGAAGAGCGTGTCGGCGAGTTGATCACCGAGGTGCGCCACCACGTCGAGGAAGAAGAAACACAGCTGTTCCCCAAGCTGCGGGAAGCCGTGCCGGCACAACAGCTCGAGACGCTCGGCGCAGCGATGGCCATGGCAAAAGTGCTGGCCCCGACACGTCCGCACCCACACGCACCAAACACGCCCCCGGTCAACGTGCTCGCCGGCCCGGTCGCGGCAGTCGTCGACGCGCTCCGCGACCAGCTGCCGCCCGGAAGCGCAGCCGATCGGCTGCTTGACGCGGCCAGTCTCGGCCAAGACATCACCGTCCAGGCCGTGCAGGCTTGGATGCAACAGGCGGCACGGTTGCTCCCGGGCATGGTGGCATCCTCGTACGGCGAGGAGCCGCCTGACGCGACAGAAATGCTGGATCAGGCATTCGATGTGGCCGAGCGGCTCCTCGACACTCAACGCAAGTTCGTACACAGCCTGCTAGATGGATAATGCTGCCGCATCTTCATAGTGATGCCTGCAAAAAAGAGTCGATGCCGAAGACCTCGCGCCGCGACCGCGGAAGTTCCGGTGTCCGCCCGTCGGGAGCTAGCAAGAGCCCGACAAGCCCGTGCTCGCCGCCGAAATAGACGTGTTGACGGGTCCAGGAGCGTGAGTGACTGCACACCCTCCTCAGATGCTTCCGCGACGCACGGCGTGGCATCGCCGTGGGGCCCCATGGCGGTCGAGCGCGGATGGCGGCGACGCGCGACAGCCGGGCTGGGGTTGCCCGCGCCAAGCAGGACAGCGAGCAGCGGCGCCGCGTGGGCCTGCCTGGCCCCGGCGCTTTCGTGACCGCTGCAGTGCCCTTGCCCCGGTCGTGCCGCTGGAGGCTCGATGGGCGATTGAGCAGCCCCCGAGCGGCTCGCAGCTACCGGGTGCCCGCCGACTGGTTGAGCTGCGGTGACGGTGCGGTCGTGATAGGAGCGGGATTCCGCTTCCTCGGTGCGGGTATGGAGGGCCCCGTGGTGTCCGAGGCCGACGAGTTGCCTAGCCGCGACGGCGGTGCTCCTCCCGCCGTCCCACCGCATCGAATCCGCTTTCCCGTAAACATCCACCGCTGGGACAACATCTCGTTCCTGCACTGGGCCTTCGAGCCGCGTGACATTGCGCCGCTAGTGCCTGACGAGACGGCGGTGTTGACCTACGACGGGATGGCATGGGTGAGCGTCACGCCGTTCTTCATCCGGATGCGCCCGCCCGGCCTCCCGGTCGTCCCCCCTCGGTGGGCGTTCCCCGAAACGAATGTACGAACCTACGTGGCCGGTCCGGACGGCAGCGAGGGGCTGTGGTTCATCCGCATGGAGGTCCCCTCCCTGTGGTTCGTTGCCACCCTGCGCTCTGTGGGACTGCCGTACTTCCGCCAGCGCATGTCCGTGGATGTCGAGGACGACCGCGTCGTCTACGAGTCGGGGTCCCGGCCGTCGTCTTCGGGCGGCGGTCACGAAATCGTCGTGAGGCCCGGCGATGAGCTCTGTCCGCCCGAAGGCGGTCCCTGGGAGCGCTTCGTCACCGCGCGCTGGGGAGCCTTTCATCGCCGGGGACCGGTGCTGCTCTCCACTCCCGTGGAGCATCGGTCGTGGCATATGTGCACCGCTGCGGTGCAAGCGTGCGAGGTCGACGCGCTGTTCCGCGACGCCGGCCTTCCGGTTCCCGTCGCGCCACCGGTCGTCCACTTCTCGCCGGGGGTCACCGTTAAGGTCGGCCGGCCCCGGGTCGTCGCCTGACCGGCGCGTCCTGCACCCCCGCCGACAACAGGCTGGGCATCATCGGCGGATCGCCAGCGACGCTAGGATCCGAGGGTGGGTCGCCGTCAGGCGCGTCGGCTGGCGGACGTCCGTTGCCCACCCGATCCCACGTGTGGGACGCCGAGCGGTTGTACTGGTCCCCAAGCGCGACGGACGGGTCATCGTGGGCACCACAGAGAGGCCCTCCTCCCCGGACACCGCGTCCCGAGCGACCCCGAGGGCGCGCTGCTGGAACTGGGGCTCGAAACCCGCCACGTAATGCTTCTGGACCAGGACCACATCCGAGGGGGTCGGCGAGCCGTCGCCGTTCCTGGACGGGCTCGTGCAGCTCCTCGAACCGAATGGGCTCCGCCATCACCCGTCTCCCGTCCGCTGTCCCGACCAGGGAGGAGAAGCGTGCGTGGGCAGACGGCCGAGGGCCAGGTTGCGGTGGAGGGCTCGGCCGAAGGCCGCACCGGCCACACGGCTCACCTCGCCCACCTCAAGCGCTAGGACCACGGGGAGGCGCGCATGAGCAGCGTGGCGTCCGGCCCGAGGGGCGCGTGGGCGCCGTGAGGAAGGCCGATGCGGACCTCCCAGCGGCCGCCCGACGCCACCGGCTCGAGGTCCCGCTCGGGGTCGGCGCCCGGCCTCGGCTGCTGCGAGCGCCAGGCGTACCGGCCCTCGTACCCCCCGGCGGTCTCGACCAGGTCGACGACCAGGTCGTCGGCCCACAGCGGGATCTGCTCGAGGTGGTCGGCGAAGACCAGGAATCCCTGGCGGCGCTCGAGCCGGTGGACCGCGAGGTGGACCGCGTAGCGGCACACTCTCGTCTCGCCTGCGAGGGCGCGGATGAGAAAGAGGGTGAACAGCGCGATCGGCTCCCCCTCCTGGTCCTTCCTCCACTCAAGCGGGATCGGCGAGTGGTGGGCGAGCAGCTGATCGTGGAGCAGAACGGGCAGCCCGCGCACCGCGACCTGCACCTCGGCCTGGTGGAAGACCTCGGCCGCGGGTGCCGACGCCTCGGCGAGATCGAGGTCGTCGAGCAGGATCTCCACACGCATGTCGCCGAACAGAAAGCGGCGCAGGTTCTGATAGCCCTCCTCGGAGTTGACGACCCCGTAGCGGCCACTGTGCGACCGGTGCACATAGGCGCGCGGGCCCCCCTTGACGTAGGCCGAGGCGACCTGCACGAGCCCGTCGCTCTGCGGACCAACGACGCGGCTGGCCGGGCCGTAGTCCGCGGCGTTCGTCCCGACAAGGCTGAAGAAGCGCTCGGCCGGGAACCTGCCGTCGAGGCTGCGCGGCTCGAAGCCCTCGGGCGCCTCGGCTCGTGCGGGCAGCGCCGGTGCGTCCGGGGAGAGGTACTGGTACATGCGGTCGGGCCCGAAGTCGTCGGAGTTGCGGAAGCCGATCAGGTCGCGCACTCCCTCAAGGAGGCCGCCGGCGATGTCGAAATGGATCCCGCCTTGGGGAGTGGCGTAGGTGAAGACCTTGTCGACGTGCTCGGCGGGGTCCTCTCCGGCGAGTGGATAGGACCGCTGCAACAGGGAGCGGATGATCAGGCCGCCGGTCGAGTGGCCGACGAGCACAACGCGCTCGGTCGGCTCGTC
>JALYGZ010000314.1 GCA_030776845.1 Actinomycetota bacterium | reverse complement strand
GGCCCGAGCCGGTCGGCCAGGTGGGCCTGGCGCCGCCGGGCCTCCTCGGTGGGCAGCGAGCGCTCGTGCGCGAGCAGCCCGTCGGGCAGGCGGTTGCTGGCGAACAGCGTGCGCAGCTCGGCGGCGGCCAGCCCGGCCTCCAGCGGGGCGAGGGCCAGGGCGTGGTAGGCCGAGTCCCACGCGAACAGGCCCGGATAGGTGTCACGGGCCGGCACGTGGAACACGCCACCGAACGCGCGCACGCGCAGCCCGGAGAACAGCTGGCGCACAGTGTCGGCGTCCACCCGGCGTCCCTCTCGGTCGGCTCCCAGCGCACATGCTGGCCCGGCGGGGCGCCCCGCCGGCCGGGGCCGGTCTACCATGGTCCCGGGCCGGACCACGCCGGCGGGGGCGAGAGGGCAGGCATGCAGCGCAAGGCGACGTTCGCGGCGGGCTGCTTCTGGGGCGTGGAGGCGGCGTTCCGGCAGATCGAGGGCGTCACGGCGACCGCGGTCGGCTACTCGGGCGGCGGCACCGAGCGGCCCACCTACCGCGACGTCTGCACCGGGCGGACCGGGCACGCCGAGGTCGTCGAGGTCACCTTCGACCCCGAACGCGTGTCCTACGAGGAGCTGCTCGACGTGTTCTGGGCCACCCACGACCCGACACAGCGCGACCGCCAGGGCCCCGACGTGGGCTCGCAGTACCGGTCGGCGGTGTTTGTCCACGACGACGAGCAGAAGGCGGCGGCGCTGGCGTCCAGGGAGCGGCTGGAGCGCTCGGGGCGCCTCCGGCGCCCGATCGTCACCGAGGTCACCCCGGCGGGCACGTTCTGGCGGGCCGAGGACTACCACCAGCGGTACCTGGAGAAGCGGGGCCTGGCGACCTGCCGCATGTGACCCCCGCGGTCACAGGGCGTCGCCGGCGGCCAGCTCCCCGCCGACCTCGCGCCAGAAAGACACCGCCGCCTGCTCGTGTCGCAGCCCCATGCGCAGGGTCGCCAGCGCGTAGCGCGAGCGGGCGTCGCCGGCCAGCCGGGCCTCGATCCGCTCGTAATCCCGCAGGCGGGCGCGATGCGCGGCCTCCTGCGTGGCCGCCAGCCTCGCCAGCTCCCCGGGGCCGGTCAGACCCGCGAAGAACAGCTTCAACAGCCCCGGGTCGCGCAGCTCCACGGTGCCGGTCTCGGGTTGGGCCAGCCAGCGGCGCAGGGCTCCCAGGCCCGCGTCGGTCAGGCGGTAGGTCCGGCGGCGACGCCCGCCCGGCTCCCGCTGCTCGTCCAGCAGGCCCTCGAGGGCCAAACGCTCGGGCTCGGCGTACAGCTGCGAGTGGGGGAAGGTCCAGAAGTAGCCGACCGACTGGGCGACCCGCCGCTTGAGCTCGTACGGGGTGGCCGGCCCGCGCTCGGCGATGAGCCCGAGCACCAGGTAGGACACGGGGGTCAGCGTGCGGCTCGGCATGACAGCAGGCTACCGTAATCTCTGTACCATCCATAACGGATCGTACGACCGCGCCCCTCAGCGGTCAGAACCGCTCCCCGCGTGCGCCTCGAGGCGGTCCTCGAGTTCCAGGATCCGCATGATGCCGCTGACAGGTATGTTCTCGGCCGCCAGCCGCAGCACGCGGGCGAGGCGGCCGATGTCGGCCCGCGAGTAGCGGCGTTGCCCGGACCGGGTGCGCTCGGGCTGCACGAAGCCCTGCCCGTCGTAGCGACGGACGACCTGGACACTCACGTCCAGCAGCTCCGCGACCACCCCGATCGTGTACAGCGGAGCCTGCTCGTCGGCCAGCCGGCGCTGCCATGGCTCCATGACGACACACTACCAAAGCGGGTATCCCGCATACATAGCATCTGTCATCCTGGGTAAAGGTTTTCTGTAAGACAGAGCGAGCTGTACGGGACATCCGAGGAGGTGTTGGCACATGCTGATGCGCTTCGACCCGTTCCGGGAGGTGGACCAGCTGCTGAACCGGACCGCGGAGGCCGGCCGCTGGGTGGGCATGCCGATGGACGCCTACCGCCGCGGTGACGAGTTCATCGTCGATCTGGACCTGCCCGGGGTCGACCGGGACTCCATCGACGTGACCGTCGAGCGCAACGTGCTGCAGGTCAGCGCCGAGCGCCGCGCCCGCCACGGCGACGACGACCTGATGCTGACCACGGAGCGCCCGCGGGGCACCGTCACCCGCCAGCTGTTCCTCAGCGAGGGCGTCGACACCGGCGACATCCGCGCCTCGTACGAGGACGGCGTGCTGACCCTGGTGCTGCCGGTCGCCGAGGAGGCCAAGCCGTACAAGATCGCCGTCGGCGCCGGGCAGGGCGCCAGGGCGATCGACGCGGGCAGCAGCGAGTAGCGGACCCGCGACGAAGTCCTGACACCCGAGGGCGGCGGGCGGACCCGCCGCCCTCATTCGCGTCGGCGACCGCCGGCCACCAGTACGGCGCCCAGCGCGGCCGCCACCCCCGCCCCCACGGCGAACGCGGCCGGTGCGCCCACGAC
>JALYGZ010000313.1 GCA_030776845.1 Actinomycetota bacterium | reverse complement strand
GGGGGGCCCCACTCCGCCCAGTGCTCCCACCAGGACCGCTGGTACTCGGTCGTCGTCTTCAGCCACTCGTCGGGGCTGGGAGGGTTGGCGTCGCTGGCCCAGTAGCGGGCCTTGGAGCTGGGGGGGTTGACGACGCCGGCGATGTGCCCCGCCGAGCTGAGGACGTACTCGACGTCGGACTTGAGCAGCTGCGTCGTCTGGTACGACGAGCGCCACGGGGCGATGTGGTCGTTCTCCGCGCCGACGATGAACACGTCCTGGCGGACCGTGCCGAGGTCGAGCCGCACGCCGCGCAGGCGCATCTCTCCGCGGGCGAGCTGGTTGTGCAGATAGCACGCGCGCAGGTAGTACGAGTGCATCCTGGCCGGCATGCGGGTGCTGTCGGCGTTCCACGCCAGGATGTCGAACGCCGGGGGCTGCTTGCCCATCAGCCAGTTGTTGACCAGGTAGTTGAAGATCAGGTCGTTGGCGCGCAGGGCGTCGAAGGTGCCGCGCAGCTGGCTCTCCTCCAGGTAGCCGCGCCGGTTCATCTTCTGCTCCAGGCGGGCGATGGTCGCCTCGTCGGTGAAGCAGCCCAGCGGGCCGGGCTCGCTGAAGTCCACCAGGGTGTTCAGCAGGGTCAGCGAATGGACGGGGTCCTCGCCGAGGGCGTCGAGGTAGGCCAACAGGGCAACGGCCAGCGTCCCGCCCAGGCACAGGCCCACCATGTTGACCTGGTCCCGGCCGGTGATGTCGCGGACGGCGTCGATCGCCGCGAGGGGGCCGTCGACGAGGTAGTCGTCCATGTTGACGTCGCGCATCGAGGCGTCGGGGTTGCGGTAGCTGATGGTGAACACGGTGTGGCCGTGGGAGACCATCCACTCGATGAAGCTGCGCCCGGGCGCGAGGTCCATGATGTAGTACTTGTTGATCCACGGCGGGCTGCACACGATCGGGACCTCGTGCACCGTCTCGGTCTGCGGCGCGTACTGGATGAGCTCCATCAGCTCATTGCGGTACACGACCTTGCCCGGCGTGGCGGCCAGGTTGTCGCCGAGCTCGAAGGGGCTGCGATCGACCTGCCGGGGCCGCCCGTCGTTGTTGACCACGTCGTCGAGGAAGTTGCGCAGCCCGCGCGCCAGGCTCAACCCGCCGGTGTCGAACGCCTGCTTGAGCGCGGCCGGGTTGGTCGCCAGGAAGTTGGTGGGGGCCAGCGCGTCGACGAGCAGCTGGGTCGTAAAGGCCGCCTTCCGCCGCTGCCGCTCGTCCAGGCCGGCGGCGTCCAGCAGGTCCTCGGCCAGCTGGTTGCACTGCAGGTAGGCCTGGCGCAGCGCGAAGTACAGCGCGTTGTGCTCCCAGGCGGCGTCGGAGAAGCGCTTGTCGCCCTTGTCGGGGGCCAGGCGGGCGGGGATCTGCTGGCCCAGGGCGCGGGAGGCCGCCAGCGCGGTGTTCGTCAGCATGCTGGTCGCCGCCCGGGCGCCGGCCTGCGCCGCGCCCATGGGGTGGCGCGCCAGGCCGGCGGACACCCTTGCCAGGACCCGGCCCATGGCCAGCGGGTCGAGGTCGGCGAACACCCCGGCGTCGGGGGCCATCGCCTCGATGGCCCGGACCGGGCCCTCGGCGACGTCGTCGGACGAGGCGGTCATCGTCAGCCCTCCATGCTCGCCATCTGCAGCACCTGAAGTCGCCAGTCCGCGTAGCTCATCTCCGGAGCGGTCTCGACGTACTCGGCGATGATGCGCAGCCGGTCCGCCCCGCGGTGACGGGCGAGCTCGGCGAGCTCGGCGGGGGTGCGGCCATGCTCGACGACGGTCGCGCGCACCCCGGCCTCGGCGCGCTCCGCGAGTACCGCGTGGGCCAGCACCCGCAGCAGGGACACGCGCGCGGCCTGGTCGTCGGGTGTCGACGCCCCCGGCGGATGGTTGCCCGCGACGAGCACGACCATGCCCCCCTCACGCAGCAGCGGCAGCACCCGGCCGGCGGCGTCGAAGCGGTGCAGCAGGCCTAGCCGCAGGAAGTTGTGGAACCGCTCCACCACCGTCTCGCCGTCGGGGCTGATCTCGCCCGGAAGCTGCATGTAGCAGTCCAGCGAGCCGGGGCCGAGCGCCGCGCAGGCGTCCGCGAGCCGCTCGTGCTCGGAGACGGCGGTGACGTCGAAGCCATCCGCCTCCAGCGCGGCGGACACCGACGAGATCCGCAGGGGGGAGCCGGTGACCAGCGCCGTGGACCGCATGGGTACCTCCCGCTCGGCACCGGGGCTCAGGCATAGTAGCGGAACAGGATCTCCGCCACGCAGCACGGTTTCGGGTGGTCCTCGACCTCGAACGTCAGCCCGAACGCGGCCTGTGCGCCCCCCTTGAAGGCATCGACCGCCTTGCAGTCGACCGCCAGCCGGACCCGGGCGCCCACCGGCAGGGGGGCGGGGAAGCGGACCCTGTTCGCACCGTAGTTGACCACCAGGGCGGCGCCGTCGACCCGGACGACCTCGAACAGCAGCTGCGGAGCCAGGGACAAGGTGAGGTAGCCGTGGACGATGGTGCGGCCGAACGGCCCGCGACGGGCCCGGACGGGATCGACGTGGATCCACTGGTGGTCGCCGGTGGCGTCGGCGAACCGATCGACCTGCTCCTGGGTGATCCGATGCCAGGGCCCGCAGCCCAACGTCGTGCCCGCCCGCCCCGCCAGGTCGACGAGATCGATGGCAACCGTCGCGACGTCGGTCATGCGGCCTCCACAGCGTGCTAGGTGCTTCAAGCACGACTGTGGCAACTTTAGCGGAAGTCGCCGCCGGGCGGCAACGAACCGCGTCGCCGCGGGGATGTGTCCCGTGCGCCGGTCGCGGCAGGCAAACGGCCCCCGGGTCGGCCGGGCCCGTCCTCCCTTCCCCTTGGAGGACGGCCCCTTCTGACGCCGGGGGCCGAATGACGCGGGGACCCTAAGGGGGGCTGGCCGGCCTCGTCAACCGAGTCGTCCACAGGGTTGTCCCCAGGTTGTGGACCGTCGTGCGACAACCTGCGGAAGCGAAACGGTGACCTGTGGATGAACGATGTGGACAAGCGCCGCCCCGCCCGGGTCGGCGACCGATTGCGGGCCCGTGACCAGCGACAACGGCGTCCGAGGCCTGGGGATACAGGTTTTTTTCGAGGTCTTTTCGGCCCGGGTGCGGGCGGTGATTCCGTCGTGCGAGAAGACTACTCGGCGTCGTCGGCGGGGCCGAGTTGCGCGTCCAGCTCGGCGGCGGCCATGCGCACCAGCCAGCGGCTCGGCTCGGACAGCTCCGCGGGCGTCGGCAGGTTCGCCGGCGCCTCCCATGCCCGGTCCAGCCCCTCCTGCCCGCGCGCGGCGATGACGGCGTCGCAGAAGCGCTGGCCCACCCGCACGTCCGCCGGCTTGAGGTCCAGCCCGATGAGCTGCTGCAGCATCCGTTCGCCGGGTCCGGGCTCCGTGCGCCGCCGCCGCACGGCCTCCTCGATGCGCGGCAGGGCCGTCAGCTTGCCCGTCCCGGCGGTGCGCACGACGGTGTCGACCCACGACTCGGTGAAGGCCACGACCGCCTGCAGGCGCGCCAGCGTCGCGCGCTGGGCCGCCGTGGGCTCGACCCGGAAGGCGTCGGGGCCCTCCAGGGCCTCGCGCAGCGCGTCGGGGTCGGCCAGCTCGCCGCCCATGCCCATGCCGCCCAGCCGCTCCATCAGCCCGCCCGGGTCGAAGTCGGCGTCGGCGGCGAAGCCGCGGATGAGCCCCGCGACGTGCTCGCGCAACCAGGGCACGCCCGCGAACTGCCGGCGGTGGGCGGACTCGCGCAGGGCCAGCCAGTGGCGCAGCTCGGTCTGGTCGAAGCCGTACTCGTCGGCGAAGCGCCAGGCGGTGTCCCCGACGGTCCCGACCACGCGCGGCTCCAGCGTGGGCAGGCCCAGGTCGTAGGTCCCCAGCAGCTGACCGGCCAGGTGGCCGGCGACCGTCCCGAGCTGCACGCCGTACATCATCGCCCCGAGCGAGTCCAGCGCCTGGCCCAGGGGCCCCCCGGCGGCGCCCTGTCCGCCGCCCATCCCGGCGAGCTGCTCGGGCAGCTGGCGGCCCAGCGCCTCGCGCATGCCCTCGGCGACCGGCTCGACGTACACGCCCAGCCCGGGCGAGGCGCAGGCCAGGCGGACCCACTCCTCCAGGCTCAGGGCGCGCGCGCGGCCGTCCACGTGCGGCAGGCCCGTGACCTCATCCAGCCACAGCTCGCCGGTGCGCACCGCGGTCGCCAGCTCCTCGGTCGCTCGCTCCCCGCCGGGCCCGATCTGCCCGCCGGACCCGCCCCGGGAGTCCCGCGCGCCCTGCCCGGCGACCGCCATCGCCGTCTGAGTGGCGATCTCCCAGTTGACCGGCCCGCCGCTCCACGACATGACCTTGGCCAACTCCCGGAACAGCGGCACGTTCTCGAACATGCGCGGGTCGAAGCCACCGGAGAAGGGATCGGTCATGTGGCCATGCTAGACCCACCCGTGGCGGGGCCCTCCCCCGTGCGGGGTGGGTAGGCTCGGTGGGGATGACCCAGAGCCGTCACGACGCGTCGCCCGCGGCCCAGGCCCCGCCGGTGCCCAACGGGCCCGCCATCGCCGCGCTGGTCCTGGGGATCCTGGCCCTGGTGTTGGCGCTGGTGCCGTTCACGTTCTTCCTCGGGGTCGTCTGCGGCCTGGCGGCGGTCGTCCTGGCCGCCGCCGGGCTGCGGCGAGCCTCGCGGCCGGGCGTGCCCGGCCGTGGCATGGCCGTGTCCGGGCTCGTGACCGGCCTGCTCGGAGTGGTGATCGGCGTCCTGTGGGGGCTCGCGCTCGTCGCGCTGGTCAACGACCCCGACTTCCAGCAGCTGCTCGAGCGCCTGTCCGACCGCTTCGCGCGGCTGTCGGAGCTGACCGGCTAGCGGCCGGCATCGCCGGGCTCGATGTTGGCCGCCGCCCAGGCGTCGTAGGCCGGATCGAAGTAGCGCACCCTGATCTTCTTGTACTCCTTGGTCGAGTACAGCAGCCGGTAGTCCTCCAGGCCGGTGCGGTCGCGGATGGACACGACGGCCTCCTCCACCTTGGCCTTGGAGGTGGCGTGGATCATGCCGAACAGCGCGTACGGCCAGTCGGGGTAGGTGGGCCGGCGGTAGCAGTGGCTGACGGCGGCGTACCCGGCCAGCTGGTAGCCGAGGTGGTCGACGGACTCCTCGGGCACTCGCCACACGCTCATGGCGTTGGCCCCGAAGCCGGCGCGCCGGTGGTGCAGCACCGCGGCGTAGCGGCGCATGAGGCCCTCGTCGATGAAGCCGTGCGCGGCCTTGATGACGGCGTCGGCGCTCGTGCCCAGCCGCCGGGCCATCGACGCGAACGGCGCCGGCTCGGCGGCCAGGTCCTCCTGCAGCTCGCGGACGTAGCCGATCTCTTCGTCGGACAGGTCCTCGGCGGTGCGCGGCGTGTCGCGGTAGGCCGGCAGCACGGACTGGGCGTCCATCGACCGGCGGTCGCTGACGTCGAGGTCGACGCCTATCTTGTACAGCTTCATGGTCGGCAGGACCCGCGTGGAGCGGGCGCCGGACAGCCGGTGCAGCGCGTTGACGTGTGTCTGCAGGTCCGCGCCAGGTGGCACGGCGACCGTCCACCAGATGTTGAACTCGTGGTCGCGGCGGTAGTTGTGGCTGACCCCGGGGTGGGCGCTGATCACGTCGGCGGCCTCGTCGACGCGGGACTCATCGACGGCGCTGGCCACCAGCGAGGAGCGGTAGCCCAGCTTGCGGGTGTCGAAGATCGCCGACACCTGCCGGATGATGCGCTCGTCCTTGAGCCGCGTGTAGCGGCGCAGAACGGCGTCCTCCGGCTCGCCGAGCCGCTCGCCCAGCGCGGCAAAGGGCCGCGGGACCAACGGGAACTCGGTCTGGACGATGTTGAGCAGGGACTGGTCGCGCTCGTCGAGGGCGACCCGCCCCACCGTCTTGACGGCCATCCGGCTCCCAGCTGTCGGCTGCGGTCCCGGCCCCCCCGGCGGTGGAGAGCGCAGCCGCGCCATGGTAGCTGTGGGGTCGATGCCAGCCCGCCTGCACGCCCGGCTCACCGGTGAGCCCCTGTCGGTCGACGCCGCCCAGGCGTTCCTGTCCGACCCCGGTGCGGGGGCGGTCGTGGTGTTCACCGGCACCGTCCGCGACCACAGCGAGGGCCGACCGGTCGCCGGGCTGGAGTACGAGGCGTTCGAGCAGCGCGCGGGGGGCCAGCTGGACGCGCTGGCCGAGCGGGTCGCCGCCGGC
>JALYGZ010000312.1 GCA_030776845.1 Actinomycetota bacterium | reverse complement strand
CTGCTCACCCGCCTGCGGGCCCTGCGCGACCTGCGCCGGGCGTGTGTGCGGGGGCTCGACGCGACGCGGTAGCGCCGGCCCGCAGCCTTTTCGCCGCGACGCCCCTTCCCAAGCGGGGCCGTGCCCCGTAGCGTTGTGGGGCCAGCGGCGACCTCGGCGGGGCGCGACTGGGACCGGTGAGCCGGCCGGGGCGTTCCGGGTGCCCCGAGGGGTGGACCAGGAGGAGCGCATGCCACGGATCAGCCTGAACGTCGACGGGACCGCCTACACCGACGACGTCGAGCCGCGCCTGCTGCTCGTGCACTACCTGCGCGACCGTCTTGGCAAGACCGGCACCAACATCGGATGCGACACGAGCAACTGCGGGGCGTGCACGGTCGTCATGGACGGCCTGACGGTCAAGAGCTGCACGGTGCTGGCGGTCCAGGCCGACGGCGCCGACATCGCCACCATCGAGGGGCTCGCGGCCGACGGGGAGTGGCACCCGCTGCAGAAGGCGTTCCACACCGAGCACGCCCTGCAGTGCGGCTACTGCACACCGGGGATGATCATGGCGTCGGTGGGGTTGCTCGCCGAGAACCCCGACCCCAGCGACGAGGAGGTGCGCGAGGGGCTGGAGGGCAACCTCTGCCGCTGCACCGGCTACCAGAACATCGTCAAGGCGGTGCGCACCGCGGCCGCGGAGATGCACGAGGGGGCCACACGATGACCGACGTCGCCGAGCGCAGCGAAGCCAACGTCGGGCGGGTCCACCACCGCAAGGAGGACGCCAAGCTCGTCACCGGCCAGTCGACGTGGACCGACGACATCCAGCTGCCCGGGATGCTGCACATCGGCGTGCTGCGCTCCCCGATGGGCCACGCCCGCCTCGCACGCGTCGACGTGTCCCCGGCGCTGGAGCAGCCGGGCGTCGTCGCCGCCTACTCCGGGGGCGACCTCGCCGATGAGTGGGTCATGGGGCTGCCGTGCGCCTGGCCGGTCACCGAGGACATGGTGGCGCCCGACCACTGGCCGGTCGCTACCGACGAGGTCCGCTTCCTGGGTGACACGGTGGCCGTCGTCGTCGCGCGGGACCGCTCCTCGGCCGCCGACGCGCTCGAGCACGTCGAGGTCGACTACGAGCCCCTCGACGCGGTCGTCGACATGGAGGAGGCGCTGCGCGACGAGGTCCTGGTCCACAGCGAGCAGGGCACCAACAAGTGCTTCGAGTGGCCGCTGGAGACCGGCGACATCGACGCCGCGTTCTCCGGCGCCGACGTGGTCGTCAAGCGCCGCTACATCCAGCAGCGGCTCATCCCCAACGCCATCGAGCCGCGCGCGGTGGTCGTCGACCCCGTCACGGCGTCGGGGGAGTACACCCTGTACTCGGCCACGCAGGTGCCGCACTTCGTGCGCATCCAGATGGCCCTGGTGCTCGGCATCCCCGAGCACCGGCTGCGGGTCGTCGCGCCCGACGTGGGGGGCGGCTTCGGCTCCAAGCTCAACGTCTACGCCGAGGAGGCGATCGCCCTGGCGGTCGCCCGGCGGCTGGGCCGGCCCGTGAAGTGGACCGAGACCCGCAGCGAGAACTACCAGGCCACGATCCACGGGCGCGACCAGATCCAGGACGTCGAGATCGCGGCGTCCTCGGACGGCACCCTGCGCGGCCTGCGCGTGGACCTCAAGGCGGACATGGGCGCCTACCTGCAGCTGGTGACGCCCGGCATCCCCCTGCTGGGCGCGTTCATGTACTGCGGCATCTACAAGATGGACGCCTACTCGTTCAGCTGCACGGGGGTGTTCACGACCAAGACCCCGACGGACGCCTACCGCGGGGCCGGCCGCCCCGAGGCGACCTTCGCGATCGAGCGGGTCATGGACGACCTCGCCGCCGAGCTGGGCATGGACCCCATGGAGCTGCGCCGGCGCAACTGGATCCAGCACTCCGAGTTCCCCTACGACACCGTCGCCGGGCTGACCTACGACACGGGCAACTACGAGGCCGCCACCGACCGGGCCCTGGAGCTGTTCGGCTACGAGGAGCTGCGGGCCGAGCAGGCCCGCCGGCGCGAGTCCGGCGACCCCGTCCAGCTCGGCATCGGCATCTCCACCTACACCGAGATGTGCGGCATCGCGCCCTCCCGGGTGCTGGGCAGCCTGCGCTACGGCGCGGGCGGCTGGGAGGCCGCCACCGTGCGGCTGCTGCCCACCGGCAAGGTCGAGGTCGTCACCGGCATCAGCCCGCACGGGCAGGGCCACGAGACCGGCTTCAGCCAGATCGCCGCGGACGCCCTGGGCGTCGACTTCGACGACGTCGACGTCCTCCACGGCGACACCAGGATCGCGCCCACGGGCCTGGACACCTACGGGTCGCGTTCGCTGGCCGTCGGCGGCGTCGCGGTGCACAAGGCCGCCGAGCGGCTGATCGACAAGATGCGCAAGTTCGCCGCGCACGAGCTGGAGGCCGCCGAGGACGACATCGAGTTCGACCGGGGCACCTTCCGGGTCAGGGGGGACCCGGAATCGTCGACGACCATCCAGGACCTGTCGCTGAGCGTCTTCACCGCGCACGATCTGCCCGAGGGCGTGGATCCCAGCACCGCGGCCGAGTACGTGTTCGACCCGGAGAACTTCTCGTTCCCCCACGGCACGCACCTGTGCGCCGTCGAGGTCGACACCGACACCGGCGCCGTCGACATCCGCAACTACACCTGCGTCGACGACTGCGGCACGATCGTCAACCCCCAGCTCGTCGAGGGCCAGATCCACGGCGGCATCGCCCAGGGCATCGCCCAGGCGCTGTGGGAGGAGGCGATCTACGACGAGCTGGGCAACCTCACCACGGGCACGATCGTGGACTACTACGTGCCGGGCGCGCCCGACGTGCCGCACTTCACCACCGACACGACGCAGACTCCCGCGACGACCAACCCGCTGGGCGTCAAAGGCGTCGGCGAGGCGGGCACGATCGCGTCGACCCCCGCCGTGGTCAACGCCGTGCTCGACGCGGTGCGTCACCTCGGCGTGGACGACATCCGCATGCCGTGCTCGCCCGAGCGGGTCTGGCGCGCGGTCCATGACGCCCAGCAGAACCTGTCCGGCGACATGGCGGGAGGCCAGCCGTGATCCCCGCACCCTTCGAGTACGTCCGCGTCGGCTCGGTCGACGAGGCCGTCGACGCGCTGTCCGAGCACGGCGACGAGGCGACGCTGCTGGCCGGCGGCCACAGCCTGCTGCCACTGATGCGGCTGCGGCTGGCGGTGCCCGAGGTGCTGGTCGACCTCGGCCGCGTCGACGAGCTGCGCGGCGTCCGCGACGGGGGCGACCACCTGGCCATCGGCGCCATGACCACCCATCACCGGGTGATGGACGACCCGCTGGTGCGCGAGCACTGCGGCGTGCTGGCCGAGGTGACCGGCGAGGTCGGCGACCCCCAGGTGCGCCACCGGGGCACGATCGGCGGCGCCTGCGCGCACGGCGACGCCGCCGGGGACCACCCGGCCTGCCTGCTCGCGCTGGACGCGACCATGGTCGCCCGGGGGCCGGGCGGCACCCGCGAGATCAGGGCCGCCGACTTCTTCACCGGCATCTTCGAGACGGCGCTCGCGCCCGACGAGGTGCTCACGGAGGTCCGCCTGCCCAAGCTCGACGGGTCCTGGGGCTTCGATTACCAGAAGTTCCAGCGCGTCAAGCAGGCGTGGGCGATCGTGGGTGCCTGCGCGCTCGTGCGCCGCGACGACGGGCGCATCGACCAGGCGCGCGTCGGGCTGACCAACATGGGGT
>JALYGZ010000311.1 GCA_030776845.1 Actinomycetota bacterium | reverse complement strand
GGCGCGCGACCGTCACGGGCACCTACGACACGGGCGCCGAGGTGCTGCTCACCGCACGCTCCCGGGACGGGCAGCCGGGCCACCACGTGCTGACGCCGCTGGTGACCGGTGACGGCCGTGCGGTGATCATCGACCGCGGCTGGGTCCCCTACCGGGTCCCCGGACCACCGGTGCGGCCCGCCGCCCCGCCGGGGGGGCCGGTCACCGTCCACGGCGTGGTGTTCACGCCCACGTCGACCGACCAGTACGGGCGCGCGGCGTCGGGCCGACTGGAGTTCGTGTCCGAGGTCGACCTCGACAGGCTGGCGGGGGCGTCGCCGGCGCCGCTGGCGCCGGTCTACGTGCAGCTGCGGCGCCAGTCCCCGCCCCAGCCCCGTCCCTATCCGGTGCCCTCCCGGCTGCCTCCCGTGACGGAGGGGCCGCATCTGGCTTATGCGGGCCAGTGGTTCCTGTTCGCCGCGGTGGTCGTCGTGGGCTACCCGCTCCTGCTGGCCCGGACCGTCCGCGAGCAGCGTGGCGGTGCGCGGCACGGCGAGCGCCTCGGCGATCCGCCCGCAACCGCCCCGGTGGCCGGGCGCGGGAGCTGATCGTCACGACCCCCGGGGAGCGGGCGCTACCGTGGCCGCCCCTCGGCGCCCCACCGACCCGGAGGACCGCTGTTGCCCGCCACCGACGCCCTGACCCGCGACGAGGCCCGGGCCCGCGCCGCGCTGCTGTCCGGCGTGGACTACGAGGTCGCCGTGGACCTGGAGGACGGGGATACCTTCACCAGCCAGGCGGTGGTGCGCTTCGACTGTGCCGAGCCAGGCGCGGCGACGTTCGTCGACCTCGACGCCCGGGAGGTGTCGACCGCCGAGTTGAACGGCCGCACCCTGCCGGCGGCCGCCTTCACCGGCCACCGCCTCGTGCTGGACGACCTGCGCGCCCACAACGAGCTGCGGGTGCGGGCACGCTGCGCCTACCGGCGCACCGGGTTCGGTCTGCACCGGTTCGTCGACCCGGTGGACGGCCATCACTACCTGCACACGCAGTTCGAGCCGTTCGACGCGCACCGCGTCTACGCCTGCTTCGACCAGCCCGACCTCAAGGCAAGGTTCACCTTGATGGTCCGGGCGCCAGCGGGGTGGGAGGTCGCCAGCAACGGCGCGGTCGTCGAGCGGCCGGGGGACGGCGAGGCGGGCACGTGGCGACTCGCGCCCACCCCTCCGGTCTCCCCGTACATCACCGCGCTGGTTGCGGGGCCCTTCCACGTCGTGCGCGACCACCACCGCGGGATCGACCTCGGCGTGTTCTGCCGGCAGTCGCTCGTCCCCCATCTCGACGTCGACGAGATCCTCACGCTGACCCGCCAGGGCTTCGACTTCTTCACCGACGCCTTCGACTACCCCTATCCGTTCGGCAAGTACGACCAGCTGTTCGTGCCCGAGTTCAACTTCGGGGCCATGGAGAACGCCGGCTGCGTCACGCTCAGCGAGAGCTACGTGTTCCGGTCCAAGGTGACCGACGCCGCCCGGCAGGGACGCGCCGGCACCATCCTGCACGAGATGGCCCACATGTGGTTCGGCGACCTGGTCACCATGCGCTGGTGGGACGACCTGTGGTTGAACGAGAGCTTCGCCACCTACATGGGGACGCTGGCGCTGGCCGAGGCCACCCGCTTCCGCGACGCGTGGGCCAGCTTCGCGTACGGCGTGAAGGCGTGGGCCTACCAGCAGGACCAGCTGCCCTCGACCCACCCCATCGTGGCGGACAACGCGGACACGAACGCGGTGCGCGTGAGCTTCGACGGGATCACCTACGCCAAGGGGGCGTCGGTGCTCAAGCAGCTCGTGGCCTGGGTGGGCCGCGACGCGTTCATGGCCGGGCTGCGCGGCTACTTCCGCCGCCACGAGTACGCCAACGCCACGCTCGCGGACTTCCTGGCCGCCCTCGAGAAGGCGTCCGGACGCGACCTCGGCGCGTGGTCGCGGCAGTGGCTGGAGACGGCGGGGGTGGCCACACTGCGCCCCGAGGCCGACACCGACGGCCGCAGCTACCGGTCGCTGGCGGTCGTGCAGGAGGCGCCGGCGCGCCACCCCACAGTGCGAGCCCACCGGCTGGCGCTGGGCCTGTACGGCGGCGACGGTGACCGCCTGACCCGGCGCCGGCGCCTGGAGCTGGACGTCGCCGGGCCGCGCACCCCGGTCCGCGAGGCCGGCGGCGAGGCGGTGCCCGACCTGCTGCTGGTCAACGACGACGACCTGGCCTACGCCAAGGTGCGCCTGGACAAGCGGTCGCTGGCGACCCTCGACGAGCGCCTGGCCGATCTGGAGCAGCCCCTGGCCCGGGCCCTGTCCTGGGGCGCGGCCTGGGACATGACCCGGGACGCGGAGCTGGCGACACGCCGGTGGGTGGGCCTCGTCGCCACGCACGTGGCCCGTGAGACCGACATCACCCTGCTGCAGATGCTGCTGGGCCAGGCGCGGGCGGCGATCGACCGGTAC
>JALYGZ010000310.1 GCA_030776845.1 Actinomycetota bacterium | reverse complement strand
GCCTCGGCCAGCACGGCGCGCGCGATCCCGGCCGGATCGCCCGGCGCCACGGTGCGGCCGACGCGCTCGCGACGGACGAAGCGCGCGAGCTCGCTGTCGGGCTCGACCACGGCCAGCACCCGGCAGCCCGCCTGCAGGTACTGCATGGTCTTGCTGGGGAAGGCGACGTGGATGACCCCCGGACGCAGCGACACGATCCCCAGGTCGGCGCGGCGCATGAGCCGCGACGCCTCCGCCACGGGCCGGTGGTCCAGGAAGATCACGGTCCGGCCGACCAGCGCCCCGGCCCGCCGCTCGAGGTCTTCCCGGGCCCTGCCGGCGCCGAGGAACACGAAGCGGATGTCGGCCCGGTGCGCCAGGGTCCCGGCCGCGTCGACGACGTGCTCCAGGCCCTGGAACCGGCCGAGGTTGCCGGCGAAGAGGACGACGAGCGGATCGGCGCCGTCCGGGCACGGCCCCGGGGGGACCGGCTCGCCGGTTTCCTCGGCGGGACGCGGGTCGTCGGCCTCGTGCGCCACGGGGTTGTTGATGACGTGGATGTTGTCGGCGGCCCCTCCGCGCGCCAGCAGGGTTCGGCGCATGTCCTCGGACAGGACGACGACGGCCCGGGCCCGGTCGCAGGTGCGCCGATCGATCCCGCGCAGAGCCCGCAGCCGCACGCCATCGGGCAGCAGGCCCCCCTGGACAGCCGCCTCCGGGTGGATGTCCAGGCAGTGGTAGACGTAGCCCAGCCCGCGCATGCCCGTGACCACCCGCACCGCGGCGCCCATCGCCACCGGCGGCAGCGTCGAGACGACGACGACGTCGTAGCGGCCGCCGCGCACCAGGATGTGGGCTGTCACAGTGAGCACGAACAGACCGGCGTTGAGCACCCGCGCGGCGCGGGCACGACCGCGCTCGGGCAGCAGCGCCAACCTGTGCACGTCCACGCCGTCGAGCCACTCCCGTCCCGGCGGCCGCGGACCGCGGTAGGCGCCGTTGTAGGACGGCTGGGTCGACAGGACGGTGACGGCGTGCCCCTCGGCGCGCAGGTGCCTACCGAGCAGGCGCAGCAGCAGCGGATACGTCGGGACGTCCGGCCAGAAGTGGCGGTGGACCAGCAGGATGTTCACGGCCGGCCCACGGGGATGCCCGCCCGCCCGGCCGGCTCGGGCCACCGCGGGTCGGCGACGCCCGCCCAGCGGTTGCTCAGCCCCGCGGTGCCGACGATGAGCCGGACGACCCGCTCGGAGCAGTCGGCCACCTCGTACTCCCACGGCACGGTCGATGGCGCGCCGCGGGCCATCTGCAGCCGCACCCCTTCGACGACGGTGGCCGGGTCCAGCCCGGTGAGCACGACCGAGCCCGCGTCGAGCGCCTCGGGGCGCTCCATCGACTCGCGCACGGTGACCGCCGGGAAGCCCAGGATCGCCGACTCCTCGCTGACCGAGCCGCTGTCGGACAGCACGCAGGCCGCGGCGAGCTGCAGGCGGCAGTAGTCCAGGAAGCCCAGCGGCGGCACGAAACGCACGCCCTCGGGGACGACGAGGGTGCGATGGGCGTCGAGCCGGGCGCGGGTGCGCGGGTGCGTTGACACCAGCACCGGGCGCCCGAACTCGGCGACGACGTCTCCCAGCGCGGTCACGACGCGGGCCAGGCGCTCGGGGTGGTCGACGTTCTCCTCTCGGTGGATGCTGGCGAGGAAGAAGCCGCCCTGGTCCAGGCCGAGACCGCCGAGCACCGGCGAGGCGAGGATGGCCTCGCGGTGGGTGTCGAGCACCTCGCGCAGCGGCGAGCCGGTGAGGTAAACACGCCGGTGCGGCAGGCCCTCAGCGAGCAGGTGTTGGCGCGCCCGCTCGGTGTAGACGAGGTTGAAGTCGGCGACGTGGTCGACGACGCGCCGGTTGATCTCCTCGGGGACGTTGCCGTCGAAGCAGCGGTTGCCCGCCTCCATATGGTACACGGGGACGTGCAGACGCTTGGCGATCAGAGCCCCGATGGCGCTGTTGGTGTCGCCGAGCACCAGCACGGCGTCGGGCCGCTCGGCCACGAGGACGCGCTCGACGCCCGTGAGGACGCCGGCGTAGACCGACGCCGGAGAGCTCGTGTCCACGGCCAGCAGGTGGTCGGGCCGTCGCAGGCGCAGGTCCCGGAAGAACACGGCCGACAGCTCGTCGTCGTGGTTCTGCCCGGTGTGGACGACCACGTGGCTGGTGTGATCGTCCAGGCGGCGCATGATCTCGGAAAGCCGCACGATCTCCGGGCGCGTGCCGAGGACGGTGACGACCTTCATCCGACCGTCGTGCACGTCGGTGCTCCTCAGACGGCCTCGGGGTAGGTGTCGGCGTCGCCGGGGTCGAAGACCTCGTCGGCCCAGAACAGGGTGCGCAGCTCGCCGCCGCCCACGTTCTCGATGTTGTGGGTGTGCAGCACGGGGATGTCCACGACGGTGGGCCGCTCGCCCGACAGCCCGTACTCGGTCGTCTCGGCGGAGCCGACCCGGCGCAGCCGGACCAGCGCCTCGCCCTGCAGGACGCAGAACTTCTCGGTCTTGCGGACGTGGTAGTGGTTGCCGCGGACGACTCCGGGCCGGGTCGTGGACAGAAAGACCTGCCCGCCGGCGTCGTGGCGGACCGCCTCGAAGAGAGACCCCCGCTCGTCGGCGCGCACGGCCGGCCGCGTCGCCAGGTCGGGGTACGGCACCGCCGCCAGGAACGTCGCCCGCAGCCTGCGCTCGAGCGTCGAGGCGGCGGCCGGCACGCGGGCCCCGTCGGCGAACGCCTCGGCGTGGCCTCGCAGGATCGCCAGGATCTTCGAGACGCGGAGGGTGTCGGTCGGGGGCAGGTCGATCCGCCGCACGCCGGTGGGGGGGTCGGCGAGCAGCTCGGCGATCCTGGCGACGAGATCGCCGACGTACACGAGCCCAAGCTCGCGGTCCTCGTGCAGCCGTGGCCGCCGGCCTCGTGCCAGCTGGTGGCAGAACGTGGCCACCACCGAGTTGTGGAACGGCCGGGCACCGGGCCCGTAGACGTTGGGGATCCGCAGGACGGTCAGCGGCGCCCCGGAGCGGGCGGACCAGTCGGCCAGGTCCTGCTCGCCGGCGCGCTTCGCGCGGCCGTACGGGGTGTCCCCCGTCGCCTGCGTCGACGAGGCGAACAGCACGTGCGGTCGGTGGCCGGACCGATGCAGGGCGGCGACCAGGTCGCGGGCCAGGCTGACGTTGACGTCGTGGACCTCGGCGGCGGCCCCGCGGTTGCGGGCCGAGAGGTGGACGAACGCGTCGTGCGTCGCGGCGACCTTCGTCAGGGTCTCGACGTCGGCGAAGGCGCCGCGGTCGACGGGAGTGACGTCCGGCGCGCCCATGCGGGCCAGCGCGAGCACCAGGTGGGAGCCGATGAAGCCGGTCGCCCCTGACACCGCGATGCCGGCGCGCAGTGACCGGCTCATCCGGCGACCCGCTGGGCGGTGACGGGCAGCTGGTCGCGGACCTCGGGCAGACAGGACAGCAGCTGCGCGACCTCATCGCGCCCCAGGCGGCGGGTGTTGTGCGAGGTGTAGTCCTCGGGCGCTTCCGGTTGCCCGCTGCCCTCGGAGAAGTACAGCCCGTAGTTGAGGTCCCGGTCGTCCATGGGAACCCGGTAGTACTGGCCGAGGTCCTCGGCCCGGACCATCTCCTCGCGGGTGGCCAGCGTCTCGTACAGCTTCTCGCCGTGGCGGATGCCGATGACCTTGTCCGGGACGCGTGTGCCGAAGATCAGCCGCAAGGCGTCGGCGAGGTCCTGGATGGTGCAGGCGGGCGCCTTGCGCACGAACAGGTCCCCGGGGACGCTGTGTGACAGCGCGTACATGACGAGGTCGATCGCGCTGCCGAGCGGCAGCAGGAACCGGGTCATCCCCGGCAGCGTGATGGTCAGTGGCTCCAGCCGGCGCAGCTGATCGACGAACAGCGGGACGACCGATCCGCGCGACCCCAGGACGTTGCCGTAGCGCACGGTCGCGACGACGGTCTGGCCCGGCTCGAGGATCCGCGCCTTGGCCTGGGCGACCTTCTCCAGCAGCCCTTTGGTCATGCCCATGGCGTTGACCGGGTAGGCCGCCTTGTCGGTGCTGAGGCAGATGACGCGCTCCGCGCCGGACCGGGCGGCCGACTCGATGACGTGGTTGCCCCCCACGACGTTGGTCATGACCGCCTGCATGGGGAAGAACTCGCAGGAGGGCACCTGTTTGAGGGCGGCGGCGTGGAAGACCAGGTCGACGCCGCGCATCACCGAGTCCACGCTGTCGCGGTCGCGGACGTCGCCCAGGTAGAAGCGCAGGCGCTCGTCGGGCAGGCGCCGGCGCATCGCGTCCTGCTTCCACTCGTCGCGGCTGAAGACGCGGATCTGCTCGCAGCCGCTGTCGAGCAGGCGGGCGGTGGCGGCCTGCCCGAACGAGCCCGTGCCGCCGGTGATGAGCACGGTCTTGTCCTCGAGTGCGTCAGCGATCCCGGCTGTGCGCATGCTCACCCCGAGGGCTCCCGGTCGACGGAGGGCCGGGTGACGTCGACCACCCGCTCCCGCCGGCCGTCGCCGGTCCGCCCCTCGGCGGGATACGCGCCGTGATAGCGGCCGTAGTACCCCGCGGCGCCGTAGCGGCGCCGGCGGGGGTCGGAGCGGTTGAAGACGTATCCGAGCACCGGTGTCCCGACGAACTCCAGCCGGTGGCGCACCTCCTGGAGGAGACGCAGCGGCGTGCCGCGGACGACGACCAGGACGATGCCGTCGACCTGTCCCGCGATCGCGGACGCGTCCGCGACCGCCAACAGCGGCGGTGAGTCCACGACCAGCAGGTCGGCGCCCTCCCGGGCTCGCTGCATGGCCCTGCGGAACGCCGAGGCCCGGAAGAAGCCGTCATCGTCCGCGCTCCCGGAGCCGATCGGGACGAGGCCGACCTGCAGGGCGTCGGACAGGCGCAGGGAGTGGACGCAGTCGCCGCGCGGTCGCTCCGGGTCGCCGAGGTCCACGAGTCCGCGCTCGGCGTCCAGGCCGCTCAGCCGCGTCAGCCCCTGAGCCCGTTCGTCGGCGTCGACGAGCACCACGCGCCCGCCGTCCCGGGCGGCGGCCGCGGCCATGTTCAGGGCGGTGACCGTCTTGCCGTCGCCGGGCCCGGCGCTGGTGACGAGCACGCTGGACTCGCCGGACTCGGTGAGCACGAAGTGCAGGGAGGAGACGACGAAGCGGTAGGCCTCGGCCGCGACCGACATGGGGGCCGAGACGGTCGGGTGGGGGGCCTGCACGCCCGCGGCCTCGAAGTCGGGCACCTCCCCGAGCAGGGGGGCGCGCAGGACGGGCGCGGGGTCCTGGCGGTGGTCTGCGGTCAGGGTGTGCTCCGCGCGCCACCAGCTGAAGGCGCCCAGGGTGACCAGCGCGAGGACGGCGGCCAGCAGCCCGTTGCGCACGGGGTTGGGCTGGACGGGGTCCTCGGGCTCCGCGGCGCGCTCGAACAGCTGCACGCCGGAGTTGTCGATGTCCTGGTCGACCAGGATCTGGCGCTCTCGCCGCTGCAGACGCAGCAGCTCGACGACAAGGCCGTCGCGCAGGGTCCGCAGCGTCTCGTCGGCCGGCTCGGCGTCCATGCGCGCCTCCAGCGCCTCGATGCGCCGGCGCAGCTGCCGCTGGGACTGCTCGAGCTCGTCGATCGCCTCCCCGGCGTCCTGTCGCACGGCGCCGGCGGTCAGGTCCTGGTAGGCCGCGCCCACCGCGTTGGCCAGCTCGGCGGCGCGCTCGGCCCCGGGGTCCAGTGCGGTCACGACGAGCAGATCGAGGTCGATGGCCGGCTCGACGGTGACGCGCTCGTGCAGCTCCTCCAGGGACAGGTCGCGCCCGGCCAACGTTCCCGCACGGAGCAGAACCTCCGAGGAGCTCGCGAACTCGGCCTGGTTGCGCACGTAGCGGGTCGGGTCCACGAAGGCCGCCGACTTCTCGAAGACCCCTTCGTCACCGGGGTCCAGCAGCAACAGCTCGGCCCGTCCCTCGTACAGGACCGGCTGCAGCATCGACGCGCCGACGGCGACGGCGACGGCCAGCACGGTTCCGGCGGTGACCAGCCAGCGATGGCGCCACATCGAGCGGAGCAGTCCCGGGACGACGGTGGCGCCCGCGTGGAGCCCGGGTCCATGTTCGACGGTGTGGGGGGACGACTGTCGCATCGGCGCCTTCTCAAAGGTCAAAGGGACTTTACTGGACATATCATAACCAACAGGGCAAGAGCGTCGGGTGTGCGCGCCCCGCCCGAGGAACGGGGTCAGGGCAGCAGCACCGCCACCGCGATGTTGTCGCCGGCCCCGGCCTCACCCGCGGCGGCGACGAGCCGGCGGGCGCAGTCGGCGGCGTCACCACCCGCCCGTGCGACGTCCCCGACCCGCGACGCCCACTGACGCCCGAGGAAGCCCGACAG
>JALYGZ010000309.1 GCA_030776845.1 Actinomycetota bacterium | reverse complement strand
GGACAGGTCCGCCCCCGCCTCGGCCAGCCACTCGCGCCCACGGCCGCGGCCCCGCCGGCGCGGGAGCCGGTCCCGCGTGAGCGTGACGGTCCCCGTCAGAAGGCCCAGGAGCAGGAAGACGGCCAGCCCGGTCGCCAGCGACGCGAGCAACGTCACGGCCGTGCCCCTCGGCCCTGGGCGAGATCGCGCAGGGTGACCGCTGCGGGCAGGCGGCGATCGATCGTGCCGGCCGACGGCGGCAGCGCGCCGGTCCACAGCAGCGGCGCCCCCGGCTCGGCCCTGGTGAAGATGGGCTCGGTCGAGAAGTCGTCGTGCAGGGAGGGCACGACTGCGAGGATCTCGGTCACCTGCCGCCGGAGGCCCTCGCCGGGACCGCCGGCGGTGGTGTCGAAGTCGAGGTGGACCACGAGGTCGATCGCGGCGGCGAACACCTTGCGGACGATGGGCCCGGTGACGTTCTCGCCGGCCATGATCGCCGCGTTGACTACGGCGGTGAGCGCGTCGCGCGCCGAGTTGGCGTGCACCGTGCACGCGAACCCGCAGCCGGCGTTGACCGCCCGGGTCAGCTCGAAGGCCTCCGAGCCGCGGACCTCCCCGACGACGATCCGGTCGGGGCGCATCGCCAGCATGAACTTGACGAGGTCGCGCAGCGACACCTCGGCGCTGCCGTCCAGGCCGGCGGGGCGCGCCTCGTAGTAGGAGCCGTGCGGCAGCGGGACGTTGAGCTCCCGGATCTCCTCACAGCAGCGGACACAGTGCGTGGTGGGTGCGGCGGCCAGCAGCGCGCTCAACGTCGACGTCTTGCCGGAGCCGGGCGGGCCGGAGACCAGCAGGCTCGTAGACGCCTGCATCACCCCCCACAGGAAGTCGGCGGCCGGGCGTGTCAGGGAGCTGTGCGCGCGCAGCGAGTCGAGCGTCTCCCGGCGGAGGGTGTGCCGGCGGATCGTGGCCGACAGGCTCTCGCACAGCGGAGCGATGGCGGCCGTGAGCCGCGCGCGGCCGTCGAGCACGCGGGCCTGCACCAGCGGCTGCCCCGCGTCGAGGCGACGCTGGGTCGCCGACAGCAGGCGGTCGACGACCTGGCGGTTCTCCTCCTCGGTGGTGGGCGTGCCCAGTGCCTGGAGGCGGCCGGAGTCGTCCAGGTAGGTCACGCGGGCGCCCTCGACGAAGATCTCCTCGACGTCGGGGCGCACGAGGAGCTCCGTCAGGGGGCCGAAGGCCGTGATCGAGCGCAGCACCCGGCTGGCCATGTCGCCGGGGTCCCGCAGCGCCGTCCCGTCGCCGAGCCGGGCCCGGCGCTGGTAGCCGTCCACCGCCTCGGCCACGGTCCTGCGCACCTCGGACAGGTCCTGGTCCAGGTCGAGCCGCTCACGCTCGACGACGCCCAGCACGGTGCCCCGAATCGCGTCGTACGCCGTCGCAGTCGAGGAGCTCACGCCTCGCTCCCCGGGGCCCCGGGCCCGGCCGGAGCCGGGGCGACCAGCCCGGCCAGACCCGCCACCGCTCTGGCGAACGCGCCCCTGCCCGCGACCTCGCCTCTCCAGGAGGCGGCCTCCAGGCGCCGGTCGGGGGGCAGGAAGGATAGGGTCGAGGGCTCGAAGGTGCGGCGGATCTCCTCTGAGATCTCGGCCCGCAGGAAGGCGCTGGCCGGTGCCCGGTTGAGGACCAGATGGCACACCTGGGACCGGGCGACGGACGTGGCGACCGCAACCCACTCGAGCAAGCGGGCCACGCCCACCGGAGTGGCGAGACCGACCCCGACCACGGCGTCGGCCATCCCCAGGACGGCGCGGCTCACGCCGTAGCGTGGCGGGCCGCCGGCCGAGGGGACGTCCTCGAGTCGGTGCCCGACGTTGACCACGACCGCGCCCGCGCGCGCCGCGAGCTGCCCCACGGCGTCGACGACCTCGCCGGCGCGCACGTCGGCCCAGTCGCCCGAGTGGGCCAGCCCCGGCAGGATCGACAGGTTGCCCGAGAGGCTGGCCAGGGTGCCCGGCAGGCTGCCGTCGTCGCGCTGCACCGCCTCGACCGCGGCGACCACGTTCGGGTAGGGGGCGAGGTCCAGGCG
>JALYGZ010000308.1 GCA_030776845.1 Actinomycetota bacterium | reverse complement strand
CCCGGGTGCTGCGGGGCCGCGTGGCCATCGACGGCATCTTCGGGCCGCGCACCCGCCGGGCGACCCGTCACTTCCAGCGCACGAGGGGCCTCAAGCCCACCGGACGGGTGGGCCGTCCCACGCGCCGGCGGATGCGCCGCGCCCTGCGCTGAGCCCCGGGCCCGCCGAGGTCCGGCGCGGCCGGGGGGTCAGCAGGTCAGGTGCAGGGCCGCCGCCACGGTCACGTCACCCAGCCCGAGCAGCTCGTTGAAGCGGCGCACGGCCTCGTCGGTGGGCACGGCCTCGAGGTCGATACCCCGGTCGGTCAGCTCCTCGCGCACCCCCGGCGCGGGACGCATGTTGCCCGCGGTGCCCGTGCCCACCACCAGCACCTGGGGCGGGTCGTCCAGGACCGGTCCCAGGTCGTCGACGGACAGCGAGTGTCCCTCCTCTCGCCACCAGTTGGGGTGGATGCCCGAGGGGGTCACGATGAGGTCGCGCCGCTCCTCGCGCCCGTCGATGACGATCCGTCCGTACTCGTACTCGTCGATCCGCATCGACCTTCCTTCCCCCGACCCGGCCACCGCTCAGACCGTGCGCACGACCGACAGCAACTGCTCCTGGGTCTCACCGTCGAGCTCCATGTCGGGGTGCACCTGGGCGGCGTGCAGCTCGACGTGGCTCATCAGCTCCTGTCGGGTCTCCGTCGTGAACTCGCCGGGACAGTCCCCGCCGGTGTCCGCGCAGCGAATCGAGTAGGCCATGCTCTCACCGCCTGTCCGCGGCCCGACGGCCGCACACGCCGATCCTGAGCCCAGTCGGCTGCCCGCCGCAAGCCCCACCGCTGGGCCGACCGGCCGAGGGGCACCCGACCGGGTGCGGCGTCTCCCGGCCCGCTATGGTTGCCGCCCGAGTGATTCCGGCGCAGGAGAGGCGGCGTGATGGCACGACTGAAGAGCTGGCAGCTTCCGCTCCGGGCCGCGACCGGGGTCTTTATCCTGGACCAGGGCCTGTCCAAGCGGGGCGCCGAGGGGGAGCAGGCCTCCCAGCTGCACGGCACGGCCGCCGGCGCCTTCCCGCAGGTCAGCGACCTGGAGGCGGAGCAGTTCGTGCGAATGCTGTCGGCGGCGGAAATCAGCCTGGGGACGGTCCTGCTGGTGCCCGTGGTCCCGCCCGCGCTGGCCGGGGCCGCCTTGACCGCCTTCGCGGCCGGCCTGATGCGCGTGTACCTGAAGACGCCCGGCATGCGCGAGGAGGGCAGCCTGCGCCCGACCATGCAGGGCATGATGATGGCCAAGGACTCGTGGATACTCGCGATCGGCACGGCGCTGCTGCTCGACGCGCTCGCCGACCGCCGGAGACGCTGACCCCGGGGGGCCTTCACAGCGGCGCGGGCTGGCGGTAGCGTCCCGGGGAGGACACGCACGCCGCGAGACAGGGAGGTGGGGTCGATGCGGGTGAGGGTCGGGGACGTCGTCGAGGTCCCGAGTACCCAGGTGGGCGGTTCCGTCCGCCGCGGCGAGGTGCTGGAGGTCCTGGAGTCCGAGCCGCTCGAGATCCACGTCCGGTGGGACGACGGGAACGAGACCACCCTGCGCCCGGCCGGGGGGACGCTGCGCGTCGTGGACCACACCGACGCCTGACAGCCGCGGACGGCTACGCGGGCGCCGTCGCCAGCGCCTCGTGGGGCAGGTCGGTCACGAACATGTGGCCGGGCGCGTGGGTGATGAACAGCTCGGGGCGCGCGCGGCGCACGACGACCTGCGGCGTCACGCCGCACGCCCAGAACACCGGCACGTCGCCGTCGTGCGCGTCGACCGGGTCACCGAAGTCCGGCGCCGCCAGGTCCGCGATGCCCAGCGCGGAGAGGTCGCCGGCGTGCACCGGCGCTCCGTGCGCCAACTCGTAGGGTGCGGTCACCCGCGCGGCCAGGTCCACCTGGGCCGCGGGGATCGGGCGCATGCTGACCACCTGGGGGCCGGCCAGGCGCCCGGCCGGCTCGCAGGGCCGGTCGGTGACGTACATCGACACGTTGCGTCCCTGCTCGACGTGGCGCAGCGGCACGCCCGCCCGGCTCAGGGCCGTTTCGAACGTGAAACTGCAGCCCAGCAGGAACGCCACCAGGTCGTCGCGCCACCAGTCCCGCACGTCGGCGGGCTCGGCCACCGGCTCCCCGTCGACGAAGACCCGGTAGCGCGGCACGTCGGTCCGCAGGTCCGCCGAGGGGGCGGCGCGCGCGGGGCGGGGATCCCCCGGGTCCGTGCGGTCCACGAGGGGGCAGGCGCGGGGGTTCGCCCCGGCGAAGACGGCGAAGTCCTCCGCCAGTTGGGCGGGCAGGACGACCAGGTTGGCCTGCGCGGCGGCGGGGACCGCACCCGAGGTCGGCCCGCCCATCTCACCGGTCCGCACCCGGCCGCGGAACTCCTCGGCGGCCTCGCGCGGGGACGCGTCGCTCATCGCCACTCCTGTCGTTCGTCGCCGCCGACCCTAGCCTGCCCCACCACGGCGCAGGCGGGGCGCGAGGAATATGCGTGCTATGCCACTCTTGCGCCGTTCGATCCGGGTGCTCAGGATGCGGGGGGACGCCAGTCGATTGATGGAGAGCCGCGTGAGCATCAGCCGGGAGGCCGCCGTCCGCGAGTTCCGGCGCCTCGTGATGCGCGTGGTGGTCGCCCAGTCCCAGCGCGACGACCGCGACCTGTCCGCCGCGATCACCGACGCCATCGTCGAGGCGGCGGACACCGACTGGGGGCGCGCCGTCATCGGCGGGCTGTTGCCACGCGAGGACGACGGTCTGCGCGTGGTCCGCGATGTCGACCCACAGGTGTCGTCCACGCCGTGACCGACCGTCATCGGCGGCGGGGAAAGGCGGAGCCGTAGCGCCCTGGCCGCCACCCGGACGCGAGTCGCGGCTGTTCCCGGGCACCTGGCTGGCCACCGCGGACCTGCACAACCACACCGGCCTGTCTGACGGGGCCGGTGACCCGCGCGAAGCCTATGCGTCCATGCGCACGGCGGGACTCGACATCGCCGCGTTGACCGACCACGCCTCGGTCGGCGGCGGGCTGCTGGGGCTGACCGACCCCGGTCGGTGGGCGCAGGCCCCACCCGATCACCCTCGGTGGTACCGCTCGGCCGTGGGCATGAGCGAGCGCGGATGGCGGATAGCCGCCGACCTGGCCGACGCCGCCGACGACCCGGGCGCCTTCACCGCGCTGCGCGGCTTCGAGTGGACCCACTGGGTGCTCGGCCACGTCAACGTGTGGCTGTCGTCACGGTGGACCAACGCCGTGGGCCCGTCGGGCGCCGGCATGTCCGCGTTCTACCGGTGGCTCGCCCGGGACCCCGCGGCGCCGCTCGGCGGCGGC
>JALYGZ010000307.1 GCA_030776845.1 Actinomycetota bacterium | reverse complement strand
ACCGCCCAGCTGAACCGCTGGCTGCGTGACGCCGTGGCCCACTCACCGCCGCCGCTGCACGCCGGGCGGGCGGTGCGCCTCCGCTACGTCACCCAGCCGGCCGTGGCGCCCCCGACGTTCCGCGTCTTCGGCACCGGGCCGGTCCCCGAGGGCTACGTGCGCTACCTGGAGCGCCGGCTGCGGGACGCCTTCGGCTTCGAGGGCACGCCGCTGGACGTCGCCGCCCGGGTCCGCCCCCGCTGGGAGGAGCGCGGGTAGGCCTACGTTCCCTGGAGGAGACCCGCGTCGCCGGAGGCGGCGACGCGGGGAGGTCGCCTGGCTGCGCTGTCCACCGGGAGCACGCCGGCGGCTTCGAGGTCGCCGACGGTGACGAGCGGGGCCGCGAGCACCCGGTCGAGCAGATCCTGCTGCGTCGGCTCGAGGTCGACGAGCAGCGCGAGGACGTTGAGCAGCTCGAGCAACTCGGTGGTGAATTCCGGCTCCCACCATGCCGCGTTGACCTCGTCCAGGGGCGACGAGCGGCGACCCTCCGGGTCGCGCTTGCGGTATCCGAACCACTTGCGGACCACCCGCATGCCCGACACCTCGTACTCCCACACCCCCGGGGGTACGGGAGCGACGACGCCGACGCCGACGCGCAGCTGTTGCGTATGCGGGTCATACGCGATCTCATCGGGCATCCCCTCGGGGGTGTCGGGGATCGCTTCTCGTACCTTCGGCCGCCGGTCGGCAGGCAGCTTCGGTGGCCGTGCCGGCCGGCCGGCGGCGGGATCGGCGAAGCGCTGCCCGTAGGTGTGCAGCCACACGACCCGGCGGCCCGCGTCGACGGCCTCGGCGAACAGCTGTGTGTCGGCCGTCAGCGGTACACGCAGGCCCGGCTGCACCAGGTCGCCGGCGAAGCGGGCGGTGAAGCCGGGATGCGCGAGGACCGCCGCGAGATAGGCCAGCACATCGGGTCGGGTCACCGGTGCCCCGCAACGGCGGGTCAGGTCGTCGAGCAGGCCCGGCGCGACGTTCGGCTCTGCCCCGTCGGGGTCGCGCCACAGCGGGAAGACCCGCCCGCCGCGCCCGTGGTAGTGGTGAAGGTCCGGAATGAGGCCCGTGAGCGTCACCGCTGGCCCGTCCGACGGCGTTCGGTCGTGGGGGGCAGTCAGACACACCTGCCACCGCGAGCGGGCGGCCCACAGCGACGGGTTCGGCCGGTTGATGAGCCGCTTGTCCGGGATGATCCACTGGCGGTCGAACGACCGGTAGCCGATGCGCTCGGGCGGCGGGCACGGCCCCTTCTCCTCGGCCAGTGACCGTGTCCTCGCGGGGTAGCCGGGCAGGTTGTCGCGCAGCACCGTACGCACGGTGCGGTCCGTTGGATGCTCACTCAGCAGGGCGGGCCTGTGTTCCGGCGCGGCCTCGATGAGCCGGTTCCAACGGACCCGCAGCACGTCGGGCGAGGGCCCGCAGACCCAGGTGCGCCCCGGCATCGTGCCCGCCCCGGACAGGGCAGCAGGTCGTCCAGGGCCGGCATGGCCGCCCAGCCGGCCGCCGCGGTGGGCAGGAACGGCGCCGGCCAGCCGTTCGGGCAGTCGCTCCAGCGGTTGCCGCGCACGCCCAGCCCCCCGAGGGCGTCGAACTTGTCATCGCGCAGCCCGGCGAGGGCGACGTGATGGACCGGCGCGGGCGTGCCTGGGCCGGTGGAGCCGTCGCGGACCGCGATGGCGATGCAGACCGGCTGCTGCACCCCCGCGAAGACCCGGGTGTTGACCGGCGGCTGATGTCCCTCGGGTGATAGGTCGACGACCCAGATCTCGTCGGCGGTGCGCCGCAGGTAGGCGCGCATCCCGGCGAAAGGCGGCGCGGTTGCCCTGCTCGACCCAGCCGCCGGCTCCGTGCGAACGCTCCCGGTAGGGAGGGTTTCCGATGACGACGAGGACGGGCTCGTCCTTCTTGATCTCGTTGGCCCGGCGACGGCTCCTTGCGATCGGCTCGTACACCGCGGCGAGGCGGACGTCCTGCACGAACGGGTCGTCGAGGGTGTTCGCCACGTGGAGCCGCAGGCCCTCCGGGCCGAGCCGCGCGCCGCGGCGGCGGTACTCCTCGGCGAGGCGGAACTCGGCGACCGAGTAGGGACCGGTCTGCAGTTCGAAGCCGATCAGCCGCTGCGCCGCCTGGCGCAGCTTGGCAGGCACCTCGGCCTCGCCCTCCTCCTCGGCGACGGTCCGCGCGATGCGGTCGACGATGCGGAACAGGAAGGTTCCCGTGCCAGTGGCCGGGTCCACGACGGTCACATCCTGCGCCGCCAGGCCGTAGTGGCGGCCCAGCCGTTCCCGCAGGAGGTCGTCGACGAGGCGCACCATGGCGTCGACCACGGGATTCGGCGTGTAGTAGCTGCCGGTCTGGCGCCGCAACCTGGGGTCGTACTCCTGCAGGAACTCCTCGTAGAACAGCAGCCACTTGTCGGGGTCACCACGGCTCAGCCTGCCCCAGTCCACGACGCTCAGGACCCGCACCAGCACGCCGAGGGACACGGCGAGCTTGCCGAGCAGGCGCCGGTCGGTGAGGACGTCGAGGGCGGTGGCGATGAGCGTGTGCCGGTCACCGAGGCGGTCGGCGATGCGCCCGAGGTCTCCCTCTTGGAAGTCGATGTCCTCGACCCTGGCGAGCAGGAGCGCGAAGGTGACGGTCTGGGCGTAGCCGTCGGCGAAGACGTCGTCCGGTGCGTCGGGGAACAACAGCTCGCGCCAGTCCTCCGCCAGCGACTGAAGCGCGAGATCGGTCGCGAGCAGTTCGGCGATCTCCGTTCGCAACAGGCGGCACAGCCGAGCGGCGGTGAGGGCGAGTTGCCTCGGCGTCCGCGGCGGCTCGGGACTCCACGACAGGAAGTCGGTGAGCAGAAGATAGAGACCGCTGTCGGGTGCCTCCAGCGCCGGACCGGCCGTCTCGACGTCGCCCACGAGCATTCGCACGTCATCGACGCGCTCGCCGTAGCGGTACAGGGCCCACGCGTTGCCGTCCGTGTACAGAAGGTTCGGCAGCGACTTCAGCCGGTCCCACTGGTCGCGATCGTGGCGGTCGCGGAACCGGTTCGGGTCCGCGCCCTTGCCGGGCGCCTTGAGCTCGATGAAGCCGACGAGCGCCCCTTCCACCTCCACGGCGTAGTCCGGCCGCGCGTGGATGTCCCCCAATCGCTCCTCACCGGCGAGGACGACCCGCCGATGCCCGCTCGACGCGCCAAGGCCACTGATCAGCCTCTCCAGGGGGCCGCGGAGATGGTCCTCCGGCTCACCCGCCCCGGTGCGGAACTTCGCCGCGACGTGGGTCCCGAAATCCGAGAGCAGGGACGCGAACGTCGGCGTCACGCTCATGCCTCTCCCTCGTGTCTCGGCGGTCCGCTGGCGATTGTCCAGTCATCGGCGCTGTCGAAACCGGTCTCAGCCGAAGCTGGTGGACGTGAAGCGGGTCTTGACGCGGTCGTCCTCGTCGGACACGTAGAAGAAGTCGCCGTGCTCGTCGGCGGCCATCCCCTCCACGCGCTCCAGGTCGTCGAAGGAGCGCACCGGCGTAGCGGTCAGCGCCCCGCCGTGGCGGCCGGCCGGTAGCTTGACCCGCCAGTGGGCCGAGCGGGCCACGGCCCCCTCCGGGTGGTCCTCGAGCAGGACGCTGCCGACGCCGGTCGCGTCGATGTTGCCCACGAGCAGGTGCAGGACGTTGCCCTGGATGTGCAGATCGCGCACGCCCGTGAGCTCGTCGGGGGCGCCGACGCCGCGGACCTCCCACACCCCCCGGACGACGGGCGCCTCGCCGCCCGCCTCGAACAGCCCCTCGATGCCGTCGACCTCGACCACCAGCGGATGCCCGTCCACGGTGACCGGATAGCGCAGACCCAGCAGCACGGCGCCGTCAGGGCGGAACGCGGCGCCCTCGATGTTGACGGGCAGGTCGTCCCAGCGCACGCGCCAGAACCAGTCCTCGCCGTCGGCGATCGCCTGGCGGCGCGTCCGGGTGACGATCCGCTTGCGGGCCTTGGGCCCCAGGGCGTTCAGCCGCACGTCCGCGGTCCGCAGCGCGTCGTTGACCATGGCGTGCAGGGCGAAGCGTGTCTCGACGACCTGCAGGTCCACGTGGGGGTCGCCCTCGTCGTCGGGGGCGGTGACGTCCTCTTCGTGGAAGCGGGCGACGAAGTGGCGCTTGGCCTGCAGCGGCCCGGACTTCGACCCGTAGTGGGAGCCGAACGCGTAGATCCACTCGCCTTGGCGGGCGATGGCCTCGCAGTCCTCGGTCTCCGCGGTCTGCGAGGTCACGTGCGCTCGCAGGCGCCGGATCTCCCACCCCGCGGTGGGGCTGGCGGCGTCGCTGTCCCTGCCGACGAGCGCAATGCAGTGGTCGACCAGCCCGTCGTCCAGCACGGTCCAGAAGGCGGTGTGCCAGCCGAACGACTCCAGCAGCCGCGCGGACCGTGCGGGCATCAGGCCGGAGGATTCGTTGGGGTGAAGGTCGAGGTCGACCAGGTGCAGGTCTTCCAGGGTTCCCGGACGCGAGGGTGCGCTCTTGGCGGCCATGCGGGACCTGTACCCACGGGGGCCCGGTCGCGCACGGCGACCGGGGTGTCCGTCAGGCCGGGTACAGGTCGACCTCGCTGGCCTTGACCGAGACCCAGACCGTGCCGCCGCGGCCGAGGTCCAAGGCGGCCACCGCCGCCGGCGTGACCGCGGCGACGACGGGGACGGGCCCGGCGACGTCGACGCGGACCCGGTCGCCGTGGGTCTCGAGTCCGTCGACCGTCCCGGCCCACACGTTGCGGGGCGTGCC
>JALYGZ010000306.1 GCA_030776845.1 Actinomycetota bacterium | reverse complement strand
CCCCGGCGCCGGCACCCGCGGCCGGGCGACCCGAATGGCTATCATCCGGGCGTGGGCACCCACGGACGCGCCGGCGCCGGGTCGGGGTACGCCGAGCACCTGGCTCCCGGTGATTGGACGCTGCTGGCCCGCGCCGGCGGCCTCAGCGGTCGTGACCCCGCGGAGGCCGTCGCGCGGCTGCGCGCCAGGCCCCACGAGACCGAGCGGCTGCTGGCCTCCGAGCCGGTCGCCCGCGCCGTCCTCGGCGGTGACGAGTCCGACGAGGCCGACCCCCTGCTGCGGGCCTCGCCGTTCCTCGTCTTCGCCGTGGCGGTGCACCGTGCCGTGGCGGAGCTGGCCTCGGCGACCTATGTCCGCGAGTGGGCCGGCCCGCGCCAGCGTATCCCCGTCCTGGGCGCCGACGACCTGCGCTCCTTCCTGGACGACCCCCTGCGGCGGCTGTTCCTCGCCGAGCTGCTGGCCTCCTACACGCACGTGACCAGCGGGACCACGTGGACGCGCACCCGCCACGGCTGGCGCCGCCAGCGCTTCAGCGAACTCGACCTCGTGCGGCTGGCGTCCCGGCTGGACGCCGTGCCCGAGGCCGACCACGCCGGGGTCTACCGACGGCTCGGCGACCTGTCGCTGTTCCTCACGGGGGTCTTCCCCGACCACACCGCCGGGCGCGCCTTCCGGCCGCTGGACGTGCAGCGCCTGGGCCGGGCCGCGGGGGCCTCCGGCGGCGGCGCCGGGCTCGTGGAGGCCTTGGAGACCCATGGCGGGGTCGGCCTGCTCGAGCAGCTCGGGGCGCGCTGGTACCACCTGGCCACCCGGGCCACCGCGGGGCCGCCGACCGGCACGATGCAGGTCGTCGACGTCGTCGCGGACCGCTTCGGGCAGGCCCGGCGGGTCCTCAATCACCTCACCGACCGTTACCTGTTCCCGGTGCGTCCCGACTGGTTCCCGTACCCCGGGTCCTGACCACCCCAGCCCGCTCTCCTCAAAGAGTGACGCCGCCGCGCCGACACAGTCCATGTGAGCGCAGCCGCGCGGGAGATACAACACGTGGACGTGTGGGTCCGCCACGTCCGCGTGGGCGTCCTCGTGAGCCTGCTGGGGGCGGCGTCCGTGCTGGGCTACGCGGCGGCCTCCCCGTCCCGGCCGGGGCGGGCGGGGCTGGGCGCCATGGCCGTGGCGGTCGCCGTCTACAGCGCGCTGCTGTTGCGCCTGCCGCTGCGCCGTCTGGCCGCCCACCGCCGCCGCCCCCAGATGCTGGCGGCCTGGACCGCGGTCACGTCCGGCGTCGTCGTCGCGGCCATGGTGCTCGACGGCGGCGCCGGTAGCCCGCTGGTGTGGCTGAACAGCCTCACGCTGGTCCACGCCACCGGCATGTACGCGCCGCAGGGCACCGCCGTCATCGGCGGGGGCGCGGTCGTGTCCTACGGGGCGCTGGCCGTCCTGGGACCGCCCGTGGGCGCCGACAGGGTGGTGATCACCCTCGCGACGCTCGTCCTCCTCACGCTGCTGTGCGCGCTGACGTCCGAGAGCTACTGGGCCCGGCGGCGCAGGCAGGCGGAGCTGACCGAGCGGCTGGCGGCCCTGGCCGACCAGGACGGCCTGACAGGCTGCCTGAACCACCGGGCCTTCCACGCGCGCCTTCGCGAGGAGGTCGGTCGGGCCACCCGCTACGGCCAGCCCCTGTCGCTGCTGCTGGCCGATCTCGACCACTTCAAGGCGGTCAACGACGCCCACGGGCACCCGGTCGGCGATGCCGTGCTGGCGACCGTGGCCGACCTGCTGCGCGACCTCGCCCGGGACGTCGACGTGGTCGCCCGACTCGGCGGCGAGGAGTTCGCGCTGTTGCTGCCGGCCACCGACCTGGACGACGCCGCCAGTGCCGCCGAGCGGCTGCGGGCCTCCGTCGCCGCGCTCCGGGACCCGGTCGGCATCACGGTCTGCGTGGGGATCAGCGCCATCCCGGCGCCGGCGCGCGGGACGCTGGACCTGCTGGAGCAGGCCGACATCGCCCTGTACGAGGGCAAGCGCTCGGGGCGCGACCGCGTGACGACCTTCCGGCCCGGATTGCTCCACGCCGCCGGGGCCGAGCCGGCTCAGGCCCCGTCGCCGTCCTCGGGCTCCAGCGGCTCGAACTCGGCCGGTTCGAGGTCCAGCGCCACGGAGTTCAGGCAGTAGCGCTGCCCCGTCGGCTCCGGCCCGTCGGGGAAGACGTGTCCCAGGTGTGCGTCGCAGCGGGCGCACAGCACCTCGACCCGCCGCATGCCGTGGCTGTCGTCCGTCTCGAAGCGGACCACGTCGGGGGCGATCGGCTGGGTGAAGCTCGGCCAGCCCGTCCCCGAATGGTACTTCGCCTGCGAGTGGAACAGCGGCGCGTCGCAGGCCACGCAGCGGTACACGCCCTCGTCCTTGGCGTCCCAGTACGCGCCGGTGAACGGCCGCTCGGTTCCCTTGCGACGGGTGATCTCGTACTGCTCCGGCGTGAGCCGTTCCCGCCACTGCTCGTCGGTCAGCTCGACCCGGTCGCTCATGCCCCGACTCTCGTCACCGGGCGCCCCGTGCGCCCGTCGGCCTCCCACACTCTACGATTCGCCGCCGCGACGGGTCGACCAGGAGGCAGCGGGTGACGGTTCCCCCGGGGGTCGCCGCCGGGCACCCGGCGACCGCCGCGGCCGGGCTGGAGGTCCTGTCCGACGGCGGGAGCGCGGCCGACGCGGCGGTGTCGGCCACGTTCGCCTCCTGCGTGGCCGAGACCGTCATGACCGGCCTCGCCGGCGGTGGGCACGCCCTGTATTGGGACGCCGGGTGCCGGCGGGCCCACCTGGTCGACTGCTTCGTGGCCGTGCCGGGCCTGGACGGCGAGCGGGCCCGGGGACAGCCCGTCGAGGTCGACATCGCCTTCGGTCAGCAGACTGTCCGCTACGCCATCGGAGCCGGCTCCGTCGGGGTCCCGGGCGTGCCTGCGGGC
>JALYGZ010000305.1 GCA_030776845.1 Actinomycetota bacterium | reverse complement strand
TCCCCGACCCCCGCACCGCCCCGGGCGACGCCCCGCTGGCCCGCGGCGGCGACCTGCGACCGGAGACCCTCGTGGACGCCTATGCGCACGGGGTGTTCCCGTGGCCGGACGCCCACGGCAGGCTGTGGTGGTGGTCGCCGGACCCACGTGCGGTGATCCCGCTGGACGGCCTGCGGGTCTCGCGGTCGCTGCGCCGCACCCTGGGCCGCGGCCGGCTGAGCTGCAGTCTGGACCGGGCGTTCGCCCGGGTCGTCAGGGGCTGTGCCGACCGGCCGGGGGAGGGGACCTGGATCCGCCCGGAGATGGTGGCGGCCTACACGCGCCTGCACGAGCTGGGTGTCGCGCACAGCATCGAGGTCTGGGACCGGGCCGGCACGCTGGTCGGCGGCCTGTACGGTGTCGCCATCGGCGGCGCCTTCACGGGCGAGTCGATGTTCCACCGTGTCGACGACGCCTCCAAGGTCGCGCTCGTGCATCTGGTCGAGCGGCTGCGCGCGGGCGGGTTCGCGCTGCTCGACGCCCAGCTGCAGACCCCGCACCTGGCGTCGCTCGGGGCGGTGGAGGTCCCACGGGCGCGCTTCCTGGACCGGCTGGCCGACGCCGTGCAACGTCCCGCGGGGCTGCCGCCGCCCGGCCCGTGCCCGCCGGTGGGGCGCTAGTGGCTCGCGACGCGCTCGACCGACTTCAGCTTGGGGCGGACGAAGATGACGTACGCCAGCACACCGAAGATGCCGAACAGCAGTTGCACGGTCGTCCAGCGCCCCTCGTCGCGCCGGGCGGTGGTCCAGGCGTCGATCGGGCGGTTGGCCACGTCGATGACACCCCAGCACGAGGCGGCGAACGACACGGCGAGCAGCACCAGCAGGACGGTGACGGTCGAAGGGCTCACGACGGGTCCTTATGAGGTCGGGAGACATGACGTCTCTCGGACCATGTAAGCACGAACTTGAGCCCCTTTGGGGTCGTTTGGCTGTCAGAAGGAGAATCGAGGCCCAGCGCGGCGTCGTTCCACACCAAAGGATGACGGGGCGCAACCCAGAGCGCGCAGCGTGTTAGCGTACGCGGCGCTTGAAGTCGGTGGGGCACCTGGTCCGCCCGGTGCCGTCGTGCTGGTGTGATGCCGTCCGTTCACCTGCTGCTCATCGTGCTCGGCGCCTGGCTGGTGTCGTCGGTCCTGATCGGCATGGTCGTCGGCCGCCTCCTGCGCCGCAGGGAGGAGGCCGACCGCCCCTGGCGGGCGTCCACGGGCTCCGCCGGCAATCGGGGACCCGGCCGCACCGTCACCGTACGGACACCGGCCCGGCGGCGCTCCGGTCTGGTGCGGTCGCTCGCATGGCTGCTGGCGGCGGCGGTGCTCGTCATCCCCCCGGGTGTGGCCTTGAGCGAGGACGCCCTGCCCGGCGACGTCCTGTACCCCCTGAAGCTCGCACTGGAGGAGGCGCGGCTGGCGCTGGAGACCGACACCGCCGATCGGGTCACCCTCCAGCTGGAGCTGGCGGCCCGCCGGCTGCAGGAGCTCAACAGGGTGATGGACGGCGCGCCGGCGGAGGTGACCGGGGAGCTGACCCGACGACTGCGCCGGTTCACCCGCGCGGCCGCCTCCGAGCTGCGGTGGGTCAGGGCGGAGCCGGGCGACCTCGTGGCCCGCGACCAGGTCGAGGCGGCGCTGGCGGCGCACATCGAGGCGCTGGGGGACCTGTGGGACGAGCGCTGCGCCCGCGACCCGGACGGGTCGTGTGCGGGCGTCCGCGAGACGATGGCCGCCTCTCGGGAGCTGCTGGGCGACGTCCGGGCCCACCGCGAGCGGGTGGCGGTCAGGAGCCGCTCGCGCCGCCCCACGGACATCGAGGTGGGGCCGACGCCGCCGCCGCCCGCGGCGCCGGCCAAGCCCTCGGACCCCCCGGCGGCGGAGGAAAACAGTACTCCGACCGCGAGTCCCCAGCCGGCATCACCGGAGCCCCGCCGGCCGCCGGCCGGTCCCACGGAGCCGACCGGGGCCGGCCGTACCG
>JALYGZ010000304.1 GCA_030776845.1 Actinomycetota bacterium | reverse complement strand
CCCGTGGGGGTCGTCGACGTTGACGACCCCCACGGGGGTGTACGCGGGGTCGAACAGGCTGACCTTGGCCCGGAAGTAGTCGTCCAGGTCGCGGTGGAAGTCCAGGTGGTCGTGACTGAGGTTGGTGAACACGGCCACGGCGAAGAGGGTGCCCCGGACCCGCCCGAGCGCCAGGCCGTGGCTGGACACCTCCATCGCGGCGGCGGTCACCCCCGCGTCGGCCATGCGCCGGAGTAGCCGCTGCAGCTCGGGGGCCTCCGGCGTGGTGCGGACACCGGGCACTGCGGAGCCCGCCACGACCGTCTCGACGGTGCCGACGAGCCCGGTCTCGTGACCGGCCCGCCGCAGCGCGGCATCCAGCAGGTAGACCGTCGTGGTCTTGCCGTTCGTGCCGGTGACGCCGCACAACGCGAACGCGGCGCTGGGGTCACCGTGGACCCGGGCGGCCACCGGCCCCAGGGCGTCGCTGACGCTGGGGACCACCAGCTCGGGCACGCCCAGGGCCAGGGGCCGCTCGACGAGCAGGGCGGAGGCACCGGCCCTGACCGCCTGGGGCGCGAAGTCGTGGCCGTCGACGACCAGGCCCGGGCGGCAGGCGAACAGCACCCCCGGGCCGACCGAGCGGCTGTCATGGGTGACGTCGTGGACCCGCGTGTCGCCACCGACGGCGCCCGTGATCCGGGCGTGCGGGAGGGCGCGGGAGAGGTCGTGCAAGGTCGCCACGGGCGAACTCGGGTGACTCCAACAACAGGCGCTGAGCGACTCGGACTGCTCACCTGCGAGCATAGGCGGGGCGGCGGCCCGTGCGGCGCAGCGACCACGCCCGGACGGCCACGCCGCGGGCGGGGGCGCTCACCCGGCGGGAGGAGCGACGGCCCACCCGCCTCCGGGAGCGACCGCCTCGACGGGACGGGACGGCTCGACGCGCCGGTGGGCCAGGGCGAAGGACATGACCTCGCTGAACACCGGCGCCGCCGTGACGCCGCCGTAGATGACCTCGGCCTCGTCCAGGGCCACGGCGACGACCAGATCCGGGTCCTCGGCGGGGGCGAAGCCGGCGAAGGTGCCGATGTACGCGCCCGCCTCGTAGCCGCGCGTGGTCTCCGACGGCTTCTTGGCCGTGCCGGTCTTGCCGGCCACGCGATAGCCGGGGACCGCGGCCTGCGTGCCCGTGCCCCGCTCGACGACCCCGACGAGCAGGCGGGCCATCTGCTCGGCCGTCCGCCGGCTGACCACGCGCCGGCGCTCCGGTTCGGGGGCGGGATCCAGCCGCCCGGGCCCGTCGGTCGAGCCGCGCACGAGCGTGGGCTCGACGCGCTCCCCCCCGCTGGCGACGGTCTGGAAGACCCCGGCGACCTGCAGCAGGGAGGCCGAGACCCCCTGGCCGATGGCGATCGTCGGCAGGCTGGTCCCCCACCAGTCGGCCACGTCCGCCACGATGCCCGCGGACTCGCCGGGGAAGCCCAGGCCGGTGGGGCGTCCGTACCCGAACCGGCGCAGGTACTTCGCGAGCCGCTGCGGGCCCAGGCGCTGGGCGACCTTGATCGTGCCGATGTTGGACGACTCGGCGATGATGTCGGCGAACGACATGGCCTCGGGCGGATGCGAGTGGGAGTCGGTGAACTCCTTGTCCGCCACCCGCAGGCGGTCGGGGACCATCATCCGGGTGCGGGGGGTGACCACGCCCTCCTCGAGCGCCGCCGAGCCCGTGATGACCTTGTTGACGCTGCCGGGCTCGAAGACGTCGGTGACCACGCGGTTGCGGCGCGCGTACTCGTCGGCGCGGTCGATGTCCTCGGGCCGGTAGCCCGGGGTCGAGGCCATCGCCAGGACCTCGCCGGTGCGGGCGTCCAGCACGACCGCCGAGCCGCCGTCGGCCCTGTAGCGGTCGACGGCCCGGCGCAGGGCGGTCTCGGTCGCGAACTGGACCTCCCGGTCCAGCGTCAACACCAGGTCGCGGCCCGGCTGGGGCGGTCGGACCTGCCGCCGCGCCGAGGTGATCTCCAGCCCGCCCGGGGCCTCCTCCAGACGCAGCAGCCCGCTGCGCCCGGCGAGGACGTCGTCGTACTGCAGCTCCATCCCGGACAGGCCGACGTAATCGGTGCCCACGTAGCCCACGACCTGGGCGGCCAGCGGCCCGGCCGGGTAGACACGCGCGGGCTCCTCGAGCACGCCGATGCCCGGCAGCCCCAGCGCCGCGACGCGGCTGCCCACCTGGTTGGGCACCTGGCGGGCCAGGTAGACGAAGCCCGTGTCCTGTCGCAGCAGCCGCTCGACGCGGGGCCGCGGCGCGTCCAGCACGGGGGCCAGCCGCCGGCCCAGGCGGCGGGGGTCGGCGCCCGCCTCGGCGATCATGTGCGGGTCGGCGTAGACCGTGGCCGCGGCGACCGACATCGCCAGGGGGTCGCCGCTGCGGTCGTACAGCGTGCCGCGCGTGGCCGGCAGCTCCACCTGGCGCCGGGTCTGGCGGGCCGCCAGCCCCTGGTACTGCCCCGCGTGGATCACCTGGACGCTGAGCAGGCGCCAGCCCAGGAGCAGCGTGAGCACCAGGTAGAGGGCGAGCATCGCCGACAGGCGCCGGCCGGGCCGGGCCCGGGCGACGGCCCGGGCGCAGCCGGCGACCAGACGCGGCC
>JALYGZ010000303.1 GCA_030776845.1 Actinomycetota bacterium | reverse complement strand
GGGTCTTCGCCGTGCGGGCGCGGGCGGTGGCCGCGCTGCGCGCCGAGCTGGGCGACCGCGGCTACACGGAGGTCGAGACGCCGATGCTGCAGCCGGTGCCGGGCGGGGCGGCGGCCCGCCCGTTCGTGACCCACCACAACGCGCTCGGCATCGACCTGTACCTGCGCATCGCGCCGGAGCTGTACCTGAAGCGGGTCGTCGCCGGCGGGCTGCCGCGCGTGTACGAGCTCAACCGCAGCTTCCGCAACGAGGGGCTGTCGCCGCGGCACAACCCCGAGTTCACGATGCTGGAGTCCTACGAGGCCTACGCCGACTACCGCGACGTGATGGACCTCACCCGGGCCCTGGTCCAGCGGGCGGCCCGGGAGGCGGTCGGGACCACGACGCTGACCCACGCGGGCCGAGACGTGGACCTGGGCGGCGACTGGCCCCGGCGCCGGCTGCTGGACCTCGTCCGCGATGCGACCGGCCGCGACGACGTGTCCTACGAGACGCCGCGTGACCAGCTCGCGGCGCTGTGCGGTGACCGCGGCGTGGCGGTCCGGGACGACTGGGGAGCCGGCAAGCTGGTCCTGCAGCTGTACGAGGCGCTGGTCGAGCCGACGCTGTGGCGGCCGACGTTCGTCGTCGACTACCCGCTGGAGGTGTCGCCGCTGGCGCGCCGCCACCGTGACGACCCAGGAGTCACCGAGCGCTTCGAGCTCGTCGTCGCCGGGCGGGAGCTGGCCAACGCGTTCAGCGAGCTCACCGACCCCGACGACCAGCGCGCGCGCTTCGAGGCGCAGGCGCGCGCCCGCGCCGCCGGCGACGACGAGGCCATGGTCGTCGACGAGGACTACCTGCGCGCCATGGAGTTCGGCATGCCGCCGATGGGCGGCCTGGGGCTGGGCGTGGACCGCCTGGTGATGCTGCTGGCGGACGTGCGCAGCATCCGCGACGTCATCCTGTTCCCGACGCTGCGCCCCGAGGCCGGCGATCCGGCGTAGGACTCAAGGTCGCCCCTCAGGGGTCCACCGTGACGTCATGGCTCCACTCAGCCTGGGGCCCGCACCGTCACCTGCGCCGGCCGGGAATGCCGGCGCCGCCGGCGGTGTTGTCACGGGTCCGGGGCGCGGGGCCCCGCGGGCCAGAGGTCGGGGGCGCCGTACCGCCGGCCACTCGGAGTGGCCACTGCGGTCACCATGGGATGCTCGCGGCGAGCGCGTAACGATTGTGTTGCGTGCCCCCCGCCACCGGCCGGGTCCTCCGGACCCGGTGATACAGTTTTCGTCGTAGCACCCGAGCAGGGGGCGTCTGGATGTTCGAGCGGTTCACCGACCGGGCCCGGCGAGTGGTGGTCCTCGCCCAGGAAGAGGCCCGGATGCTCAACCACAACTACATCGGCACCGAGCACATCCTGCTCGGGCTGATCCACGAGGGCGAAGGCGTCGCGGCCAAGGCGCTGGAGTCGCTGGGCATCTCGCTGGAGGGTGTGCGCGAGCAGGTCGAGGAGATCATCGGCCAGGGTCAGACCGCGCCGGCGGGTCACATCCCCTTCACGCCGCGGGCCAAGAAGGTGCTCGAGCTGTCGCTGCGCGAGGCGCTGCAGTTGGGCCACAACTACATCGGCACCGAGCACATCCTGCTCGGGCTGATCCGCGAGGGCGAGGGCGTCGCGGCGCAGGTGCTGCAGAAGCTCGGCGCCGACCTCAACCGGGTCCGCCAGCAGGTCATCCAGCTGCTGTCCGGCTACGCCGGTACCGAGGGCGGTCAGGGCGGCAAGGCGGGCGTCGCCCCCGGCGGTCAGTCCGCCGAGGACCCCAAGGGCTCGCCGGTGCTCGACCAGTTCGGCCGGAACCTGACCCAGCTCGCCCGCGAGGGCAAGCTCGACCCGGTGATCGGGCGGGTCCGCGAGGGTGAGCGGGTCATGCAGGTCCTGTCGCGGCGTACGAAGAACAACCCTGTGCTGATCGGCGAGCCGGGCGTCGGCAAGACCGCCATCGTCGAGGGCCTGGCCCAGATGATCATGCAGGGCAGCGTGCCGGAGACGCTCAAGGACAAGCAGCTGTACACGTTGGACCTGGGCGCGCTGGTGGCCGGCAGCCGCTACCGCGGTGACTTCGAGGAGCGCCTGAAGAAGGTTCTCAAGGAGATCACCACCCGCGGGGACATCATCCTGTTCATCGACGAGCTCCACACGCTCGTGGGTGCCGGCGCCGCAGAGGGCGCGATCGACGCCGCCAGCATCCTCAAGCCGATGCTGGCGCGCGGTGAGCTGCAGACGATCGGCGCCACGACCACCGAGGAGTACCGCAAGCACCTGGAGAAGGACGCGGCCCTGGAGCGGCGTTTCCAGCCGATCCAGGTCGACGAGCCGACGGTGGCCCACACGATCGAGATCCTCAAGGGTCTGCGGGACCGCTACGAGGCCCACCACCGGGTGACGATCACCGACGAGGCGCTGGTGGCCGCGGGCAACCTGGCCGACCGCTACATCTCGGACCGCTTCCTGCCCGACAAGGCGATCGACCTCATCGACGAGGCCGGCAGCCGGCTGCGCATCCGTCGCCTGACGGCGCCGCCGGACCTCAAGGGCCTCGAGGACGAGGCCTCCGGCGTGCGCCGGGCCAAGGAGTCGGCCATCGACGAGCAGGACTTCGAGAAGGCCGCGCACCTGCGCGACCAGGAGAAGAAGCTGCTCGAGCGCAAGGCCACGCGGGAGCGCGAGTGGAAGTCCGACGGGATGGACACCGTGCTGACCCTGGGCGACGAGGACATCGCCGAGGTCCTGTCGAACTGGACCGGCATCCCGGTGTTCAAGCTCACCGAGGAGGAGACCGCCAAGCTGCTGCGCATGGAGGCGGAGCTGCACAAGCGCGTCGTCGGCCAGGACAACTCGCTGGCGGCCGTGTCCAAGGCGATCCGGCGCACCCGCGCCGGCCTGAAGGACCCCAAGCGGCCGGCCGGGTCGTTCATCTTCCTGGGGCCGTCGGGCGTGGGCAAGACCGAGCTGGCCAAGACCCTGGCCGAGTTCCTCTTCGGCGACGAGGAGGCGCTGATCCACCTGGACATGTCCGAGTACATGGAGAAGCACACGGTGTCGCGGCTGATCGGCTCGCCGCCGGGCTACGTGGGCTACGAGGAGGGCGGCCAGCTCACCGAGGCGGTCCGGCGCAAGCCGTTCAGCGTGGTGCTGTTCGACGAGGTCGAGAAGGCCCACTCCGACGTGTTCAACGCGCTGCTGCAGATCATGGAGGACGGCCGGCTCACGGACGCCCAGGGCAAGACGGTGGACTTCAAGAACACCGTGCTGATCATGACGTCGAACCTGGGCACCCGGAACCTCGGGCAGTCCGCGCTGGGCTTCGGTCGGTCGGACGAGCGCGGCAACTACGCGCGCATGAAGGAGCAGGTCGACGAGGAGCTCAAGCGGCACTTCCGGCCGGAGTTCCTCAACCGCATCGACGAGGTGATCGTCTTCCACCAGCTGACCCGCGAGCAGGTCAAGTCGATCGTCGACCTCATGCTCCGGCGCGTGAAGGAGCAGCTGAAGTCCAAGGACCTCGACGTCGAGCTCACCGACGAGGCCAAGAACTGGCTGGCCGAGAAGGGCTACGACGCCAGCCTGGGCGCCCGGCCGCTGCGCCGGACCATCCAGCGCTACCTCGAGGACCCGATGAGCGAGAAGATCCTGTTCGGCGAGTTCGACGCGGGCCAGCTCGTCGTCGTCGACGTCGAGGAAGACGAGCTCGTGTTCCGTGCGGTAGACTCACCACCTGACACCCCGCCGGTCGAGTTGGCCGGCTCGGGTGAGGGACAGGGGTAGCCGGCGGGACTACCCCCCCGGACCTCGGGAGGCCCGGCCGCTTGGCGGCGGACGGCGGCGCCAAGAGCCGCCGGAAGCCGGCGGGCGGGCTGACCCGACATCGCGGCCCGGTGCGCCAAGAGCGCCGGGCCGTTCCGCATGTCCGGACCCCTCGTGATGGTGTGTCGACTGACGATCGCGTCGCGTCAGTGATTCGACACACCTCGGGGTAGGGGGGCGAGGCGGTAGCGGGCGAACAGGTCACCGTCCTGCTCGGCCAGTCCCACCAGCTCCAGTGGCAGCCGCCGCCCCAGCCCTCGCGCCAGCCGGGGGCCCCCGTCGCCCAGCAGGGCTGGCGTCAGCGTGAGGCACAGCTCGTCGACGAGCCCGGCCGACAGCAGCGGCCCGTTCAGGGTGGGGCCGCCCTCGCACACCAGGTGGGCCAGCCCCAACCCGTCGCGCAGCCGTCGCACCCCCTCCTTCAGGTCGACGAGGTCGGTCCCCGCGACGACGACCCGCCCGACTCGTGCGGCGGCTCGCCGCCGGGGCCGGGGGCTGGCCGCACATGTCAGCACGACCGTCGGCGTCACCGCGGCGGAGAACAGCGGGGCGTCCAGGTCCAGGTCGAGCGAGCGGCTGACGACCACGACCGCCGCGGGCGCGGGACGGCCGTCCTCGCGCCGGCGGGCCGCCAGTCCCGGGGACGGGCGATGGGGAC
>JALYGZ010000302.1 GCA_030776845.1 Actinomycetota bacterium | reverse complement strand
CCCGCCGGCAGCCGGCCTTCGCCGACTCCGACCGCTACTACCGGGGCCGGCTGCTCGAGGCGCTGCGCCGCGGACGGCTTCCCGCGGAGGATGTCCCCGACGCGGCCGGTCTGCGCCGCGAGCCGGGGCGGTCGGCGGCGATCGCCGGGTCGTTGGTGCGCGACGGGCTGGCCGAGTGGTCCGGGGGGTTCCTGGGCCTGCCGGCCGAGGTGTCAGGCCCTGGGCCGGGGGGATGAACTCACGCATGGGCGCGCTGACGGCACGCGCGGCTGACCGGGGGCGCAGGTCGCTCCGCCACACGAAGGCGGTGCTGCCCGTCGCCCTGCGCAACGCCAAGGCGCACGACATCACGTCCCTGGCCGCCGGCGTGGCCTTCAAGATGTTCCTGTCGATCTTCCCCAGCCTCATCGCGGCCGTCGCGGCGTTCAGCCTCGTCACCTCGCCGATCGACCTGGCCCGGCTCATCGACTCGGTCCCGCCCGGCCTGCTGCCCGAAGGATCCGTGGACCTGGTCAGGGAGCCGCTGCGGGACCTGGTGTCGACCGGACGCGGGACCGCGGGCGGGCTGGCGCTGGCCGGTGTCCTCGGTGGCCTGTGGGCCGCGTCGTCGGCGGCCGTCACGCTCATGCGGGCGCTGAACCGCATCCACGACGTGGTGGAGACCCGCAACCTGGTCCTGCAGCGGCTCGTGGCGCTGGCCCTCGTGCTCGCCCTGTTCGTGGCGCTGTTCGCGCTGGTGGTGCTGCTCGTGGTGGGGCCTCAGCTGCAGGAGGCGCTGCTGTCGGGCGTCGGCGCCGCTGGCGTCGGCCTGCAGTGGGTGGCCAGCGCCGCACGCTTCGCCGGCGCGGCGGCGGTGCTGGTGGTGCTGTTCGCGTTCGTCTACTGGTGGGCGCCCGACCACGCGCGGACCCGCCCGTTCTGGGCCAGCTCCGGGGCGCTCATCGGGGTGGTCGGCTGGCTGGTGCTGTCCTGGGCCTTCAGCCTGTACACGCGGGGCTCGTACTCGGCCCCGTTCGGTGCGCCGGCGGGTGTCATCGTGACGCTGCTGTGGCTGCAGCTGTCCATGGTCGTGCTGCTGCTCGGCGCCGAGGTCAACGTCGAGATGGAGCGGCGGCGCATCCGCCGCCGCGCCCTGGCCGCCGGCGCGGGCTTCACCTCGGGTGCGGTGGGCCCGACCGTCCCGTCCGGGGACGAGGCGCCGGCCGGTCGGCGCCGCCGCTAGCAGGTGGCGGTCGGCGCGGCCCTGACCCGGGCCCTGCTCGTGGTCACCGTGTTGGTGGCCCTGGCGGCCGCCCTGGTCGCGCTGGCATGGGTCTTCCAGCGCAGGCTGATCTACCTGCCGTACGGCCGGGCGGGCTCCCCGGCGCGGGCGGGGCTGGCGACGGCCGCCGAGGTCCGTCTGCGAACGGAGGACGGCCTGGTGCTGGGGGGCTGGTTCGTGCCGGCCGACGAGCCCTCCAGGGCCGCCGTCGTCGTGTTCAACGGCAACGCGGGAAACCGCTCGCACCGGGCGCCGCTGGCGGCCGCCCTGTCCGCCGAGGGGTTGTCGGTGCTGCTGTTCGACTACCGAGGCTACGGCGGCAATCCCGGCAGCCCCTCGGAGGAGGGTCTGGCGCGCGACGCGCGGGCGGCGCGGGACTACCTCGTCGGGCGCCGGGACGTCGACGCCGACCGGCTGGTGTACTACGGGGAGTCGCTGGGAGCGGCCGTGGCGGTCTCGCTGGCCGTGGAGTCGCCGCCGGCCGCCATGGTGCTGCGCTCGCCGTTCACCTCCCTGGTCGCCATGGCGCGGGTGCACTACCCGTTCCTGCCCGCCCGCCGGCTGCTGTGGGACCGGTACCCGGTCGCCCGGCGGATCCGCGAGGTCCGGGCCCCCACGCTGGTCGTCGCCGGCGCCCGGGACGGCATCGTCCCGCGGACCCAGAGCCGGCGGGTGTACGAGGCGGCCGCCGGGCCGCGGCGCTTCGTGCTGGTGCCGGGGGCGGACCACAACGACCCGGCGCTGCTCGCGGGCGACCGGGTGGTGGCCGAGGTGACCGCCTTCCTGCGCGGCACCGCGGCGCTGCGCCCCGAGGGCCGGTGGTAGCCTCGCGCCGGCGGCCGGCGTCCCGAACGGCGGGCGACCGGTGACGACTACCGGAGCGCCGTTGCTGCTCGCACTGCTGGCCCTTCACGTCGCCGTGGCCCTGGCGGCGCCCCCCGTGGCCCGCCGGGCCGGCCGCTGGGTCTTCGCCTTCTGCGCGCTGGCGCCCGCCGCCGTCGTGGTCTGGGCGGCGGGGCGGGCGGGCGCCATCCTGGCCGGTCGGGCGGTCGAGGAGACGCTGCGCTGGGTGCCGGCGCTGGACCTGGCGGTGACCCTGCGCGTCGACGGCTTCTCCCTGCTGATGATCGCGCTCGTGTCGGGCGTCGGCGTGCTCATCTTCGCCTACTCGTGGGCGTACTTCGAGCCGCGCCCGGACCTGGGCAGGTTCGCCGCGGCGCTGACCGGCTTCGCCGGGGCCATGCTCGGCGTGGTCGTCGCCGACAACCTGTTCGTCCTGTACGTCTTCTGGGAGCTGACCTCGGTCACCTCCTACCTGCTCATCGGCTTCGAGGACGACAAGGAGGAGGCCCGCGAGGCGGCGCTGCAGGCCCTGCTGGTGACCGTCACGGGCGGGCTGGCGATGCTCGCCGGCTTCGTGCTGATCGGCGCCGCCGCCGGGACCTACTCGCTCTCGCAGGTGCTGGCCGACCCGCCGACCGGGACCCCCGTCGCCGTGGGGCTGCTGCTGGTCCTGCTGGGCGCCTTCACCAAGTCCGCCCAGGCGCCGTTCCACTCGTGGCTGCCCGGCGCCATGGTCGCGCCCACGCCGGTCAGTGCCTACCTGCACTCGGCGACCATGGTCAAGGCCGGCGTCTATCTGGTCGCGCGCCTCGCACCCGCCTTCGGGGCGGTCGCGTTCTGGCGGCCGCTGGTCGTGGGCGTGGGCGTGGCGACCATGCTGGTGGGCGGCTGGCGGGCCCTGCGCCAGTTCGACCTGAAGCTGCTGCTGGCCTTCGGGACCGTGAGCCAGCTCGGCTTCATGACAGCCCTGTTCGGCGCGGGCACGCCCGACGCCACCTTCGCCGGCGTCGTCGTGCTGCTGGCGCACGGCGCTTTCAAGTGCGCCCTGTTCCTGGTCGTGGGAATCGTCGACCACGAGGCGGGCACCCGCGACCTGCGCCGCCTGTCCCGCCTGCGTCACGCCCTGCCGGTCACCTTCGCGGTGGCCGTGGTCGCCGGGGCCTCGATGGCCGGGCTGCCGCCGCTGCTCGGCTTCATCGCCAAGGAACTCGCCTACGACGGTCTCCTGGCCGACGCGGAGCATCTGGGCCTGGCTCCTCTGGCCGGCGCCGTGGCCGGTTCGGTGCTGACGTTCGCCTACACCGCGCGCTTTCTGTGGGGCGGCTTCGCCAGCCCGGCGGACGAGTGCGCCGGCGCGCCACCCGCGGCCCACGTGCACCGTCCTCCGGCGGTGTTCCTCGCGCCCGCCGTGGCGTTGGCGGCGGTGACCGTGGTCCTCGGCGTGCTGCCGGGCCTGGCCGACGGGCTGTCCGCCGCCGCGGCCACGGCGCTGCACGAGCACCACGAGCCGCCCCACCTGGCCCTGTGGCACGGGGTGACCCCGGCGTTGGGGCTGTCGGTACTTACCGTGGGGGCCGGTGTGGCGTTCTTTGCCGCGCGCGGGCGGGTGGAGGCGCTGCAGGAACGCGTCGGCGGGCTGCCGGGGGGCCAGGAGGCCTACGACGCCACGGTCGACGGTCTCCGCCGTCTCTCGGAGGGGCTGACCGGGGTCGTACAGAACGGCTCGCTGCCGATCTACCTCGCGGTCATCCTGCTGACCGTCGTGGCGGTGCCCGGCGGCGCGGTGCTGCTCGGCGGCTCCCTGCCGCCCCCGCCGCCGCTGGCGGAGTCGTGGCCGCAGGTCGTCGTGACGGCCGGCATCCTCGCGGGGTCGGTGGCGACGGTCACGATGCGACGGCGCTTCGCCGCGGTGCTGATGCTGGGCTCGGTCGGCTACGGGGTGGCGCTGTTGTTCGTCCTGCAGGGCGCCCCGGACCTGGCGCTCACCCAGTTCCTCATCGAGACCCTGTCGGTGATCCTGTTCGTGCTCGTCCTGCGCCACCTGCCGGACCGGTTCGGCCATCGCCGCTGGCGCCTCGGGCAGACCCTGCGGTGGGTGGTGGCGGTGGGTGTCGGCGTGTTCATGTTCGGCTTCGCGCTCGTGGCGGGGACCGCGCGCACCCGACAGCCGATCTCGCGCTACTTCCTGGAGAACTCCCTGCCCGAGGCCGGCGGCCACAACGTCGTCAACGTGATACTGGTCGACTTCCGCGCTCTCGACACGCTCGGCGAGATCACCGTCCTGGTGGTGGCGGCCCTGGGCGTGGCCAGCCTGGTGCGCGCCCGGGAGCCGGCCGAGCCATGAGCTCCCTCATCCTGGACACCTGCACCCGGGCGGCCTTCCACACGATGTGGGTCTTCAGCCTGTTCATGTTGTTCAGCGGGCACAACGCCCCGGGCGGCGGCTTCGTGGGCGGGCTCATCGCCGGCGCCGCCCTCGTGCTGCGCTACGCCGGGCACGGCACCGCCCATGTCCGCCGGGTGCTGCCGGTGGCCCCGGAGCTGCTGTTGGGGACCGGCATCGTCTTCGCCGCCGGCACGGGCGCGACGGCGTGGCTGGCCGGCGGGCAGTTCCTGCAGAGCGGGCTGGCGAAGCTGCACCTTCCCGTCCTCGGGGAGGTGAAGGTGCCCTCGGTCCTCGCCTTCGACGTCGGCGTCTACCTCGTGGTCGTGGGGCTGGTCCTGGCCCTGCTGGAGACGCTCGGCAGGCGGGAGCCGCAATGACGCTCGTCCTGCCCGCCGTGGTCGGCGTGCTGTTCGCCAGCGGCACCTACCTGCTGCTGCAGCGCACGCTGACTCGCATCGTCATCGGCATCGCCCTGCTCAGCCACGGCGCGAACGTCCTGTTGCTGATGTCCGGCCTGGGCGCCGGGGAGCCGCCGATCGTCGAGGGCGACGCCACGCCCGTCCGGGCGTTCACCGACCCGCTGCCGCAGGCGCTGGTGCTGACCGCCATCGTCATCTCCTTCGGAATGACCGCCTTCCTGTTGAGCATGGCGTACCGCAGCTGGCGGCTGACGCGCAGCGACGAGGTGCGCAACGACGTGGAGGACCGCTACCTGCACGCCGGGGAAGGCGACACGGCGTGAGCGTGCTGGTGCCGCTGCCCGTGGCGGGTTCGCTGCTCGGAGCGGCCGTGTCGCTGGCGCTGCACGGCAGGGTGCGCCTGCAGCGTGCCCTCGGTCTGGCCGTCTGCGCCGTGGCCACGGGGGCGGCGATCGCCCTGCTGGTGATCGTCCAGCGCGAGGGCGTGGTGGCCGTGCAGGCCGGCGGCTGGCCGGCGCCGTTCGGCATCACCCTGGTCGCCGACGGCTTTGCGGCGATCATGGTCACGATCTCCACGCTCATGCTGCTCGGCTGCCTGGTGTACGCCTTCGGCCAGCTGGACGCCGAGCGTGAGCGCCTGTACTTCCACCCCGTCTACCTGGTGCTGCAGGCCGGGGTATGCCTGTCGTTCCTGACCGGGGACCTGTTCAACCTGTTCGTGGCGTTCGAGGTCATGCTCATCGCCAGCTACGTGCTGCTCGTGCTCGGTGGCAGCCAGGAGCAGATGGGCTCGGGCATGACCTACGTGGTCATCAACCTGCTCGCCTCCACGCTGTTCGTCAGCGGCGTGGCCCTGGTGTACGCGGCGGCGGGCAGCGTGAACATGGCCGACCTGGCGGGGCGTCTGACGGAGCTGTCGCCCAACCTGCGCGACGGCCTGGGCCTGCTGTTCCTGCTGGTCTTCGGCGTGAAGGCGGCGCTGTTCCCGCTGTTCTTCTGGCTGCCGGACTCCTACCCGGCGGCGCCGACCGCGGTCGCGGCCGTATTCGCCGGCCTGCTCACCAAGGTCGGGGTCTACGCGGTCATGCGCAGCCAGACGCTGCTGTTCCCCGGTGACGGCGGGCCGTCGACGCTCATCCTGGGCGTGGCGGGCGCCACCATGTTCGTCGGCGTGCTCGGGGCCATCGCGCAGAACGACATCAAGCGCATCCTGTCGTTCCACATCATCAGCCAGATCGGCTACATGATCATGGGGCTGGGCCTGTACACGCTGGCGGGGTTGGCCGCGGGCATCTTCTACATCGTCCACCACATCGTCGTGAAGACCGCCCTGTTCCTGGTGGCCGGGCTGGTCGAGCACGCCGAGGGGACCGACGCCCTCTCCCGCCTGGGCGGCGTCGCCCGCAAGGCGCCGTTGGTGGGGGCGCTGTTCATGCTGCCCGCGCTCAGCCTGGCCGGGCTGCCGCCGCTGTCGGGCTTCGTCGCCAAGCTCGCCCTGGTGCGGGAGGGGCTGGAGCTGGACCGGGTCGTCATCGTCGGCGTCGGCCTGCTGGTCAGCCTGTTCACCCTGTTCTCCATGACCAAGGTATGGCAGCGCGTCTTCTGGGGCCTGGGCCCCGCTCCCGGGGCCGTCCCCCCGAGCGCGCGGCACGGGCAGGCCGCGGCGCCGGTCGCCGGCGGCAGCCAGGTGCGCCTGCCCGCGACCATGATCGGCGCAACCGCGGCCCTCGTCGCCCTGAGCCTGGTGATCGCGGCCACGGCCGGATCGCTGTACCCCATCACCGAGCGCGCCGCGGCGGACATGCTCGACACCACCGACTACCTGCGCGCGGTGCTGGGCGCATGAACCGGACCGCGATGACCAGGGCCCACCGGCCGGTGACCGGCGGCGGGGCCTTCGTGGCCTGGCTGGCCCTGGTGTGGGTCGCGCTGTGGGGCGAGGTCACGGCCGGCAACGTCCTTGGCGGACTGGTCGTCGGTACCGGGCTGCTGGTCGCCTTCCGCGGGGCCGGCCCCTACCGGCTGCGGGTCGTGCGGCCGCTGCAGACGCTCGTCTTCCTCGGCTACTTCATCAGAGAGCTCGTCGAATCCAACGTGGTCGTGGCGCGTGAGGTGGTCAGCCGCCGCAACCGGATCCGGGAGGGGATCATCGAGGTCGCCCTGCCGCACACGACCCCGACGATCGCCACGGTCGTCGCCAACGCGATCACCCTGACGCCCGGGACGCTCACCCTGGAGGCGGTCGCCGAGGACCGCTCGGCCCGGCTGTACGTGCATGTGCTGCACCTGCACGACGTGGAGTCGGTGCGCGGCGGCCTGGAGCACCTGCACTACCGCGCGGCCAGGGCCTTCGGCGACGACGCCCTGGTGCGGGCGCTGGACGAGCACCGTCGCCGGACCGGGCACGCCGAGGAGGGGGCCGGGGCATGAACGTCGTCACCACGGTCGCGCTGGGCATCCTGGGCCTGGCCGGGCTGCTGTCCGTGGCGCGCCTGGCCCGCCCCGGCTCGCTGGCGGACCGGGTGATCGCCCTGGACGTGCTCGTCGTCATCGTCGTCAGCTCCATCGGCGTGTACAGCGTGCGCATCGGCGAGGGCGTCTACCTGGAGCTGCTCGTCGTGGCGGGGCTGCTGGGCTTCGTCGCGACGATCACCGTGGCCCGCTTCATGGAAAGGCGGGGAACGTGAGCGCCGTGGACGTCGTCGCCGCCGCCGCGCTGCTGGCGGGGGCCTCGTTGGGGCTGCTGGCCTCGATCGGCCTGCACACCTTCCCGGACGTGTTCGCCCGGATGCACGCGGCGACGAAGCCGGCCGCGCTCGGGGTCCTGCTCGTCGCCGTGGGGGCGTCCCTGGAGCTGGCCACGCTGACCGACGTGGCCAAGCTCGCCCTGGCCGTCGTCGTCCAGTTCCTCACCGCTCCCGTGGGAGCCCACATGGTCGGCCGCGCGGCCTACAGCGCGGGGACGGAGCTCAGCGACCTGACCAGCGTCGACGAGCTCGCCCCCGCCGGGGTCGTCCCCTTCGGGACCGCCGACGGGGGTCCTCCGGGCTGACGGCAGGCCCATGGGGCACACTCCCACCGCGCCGAGCGAAGGGATCCCAGTGGGCGCAAACCGCATCATCAACATCCTCATCCTCGTCATCCTGGTGCTGGTGGTGATCTGGCTCATCCAAATGGTCTTCTAGCCCCTCCCCCGGGCGTCACTGGCGCTCGGTAGCATCCCGGCGCCATGGGACGGCCCCGCACGCACGCCCGCTGCCAGGAGTGCGGCCGCGTCGAGCCGCGCTGGGTCGGGCGCTGCCCGGAGTGCGGTGCCTGGGGGTCGATGGTCCAGGAGGCGGCGCCCGCGCCGGTGCCTGCCGCGGCGCAGCGGGCGGTGCCGGCCCGGCCCGCCGTGCCGATCACCCGGATCGCCCTCGACGCAGGCGTGAGGACCGCGACCGGCATCGGCGAGTTGGACCACGTGCTCGGCGGCGGGCTCGTCGCCGGCTCCGTCACGCTGCTCGGGGGGGAGCCCGGGGCGGGCAAGTCGACCCTGCTGCTGCAGGCGGCCCGCTGTCTGGCCACCGGCGGGCACACCGTGCTGTACGCGTCGGCCGAGGAGTCGCCGGGCCAGGTGCGGCTGCGCGCCCAGCGCCTGGGGGCCGTGGATGAACGGCTGCTGCTTGCGGGTGAGACGGACGTGGGCGCCCTGCTGGCCCTGGTTGAGGCGCACGGGCCCGACATCCTCGTCGTCGACTCGATCCAGGCGGTGTCCGACCAGGGGGTGGCCGGGACCACCGGCGGGGTGGCCCAGGTCCGCGAGTGCGCGCAGCGGATCGCCCGAGCCGCCAAGCGGCGCGGCATGGCGACGATGCTCGTCGGTCACGTGACCAAGGACGGCAGCCTGGCCGGGCCCCGTGTCCTGGAGCACCTCGTCGACGTCGTGTGCGAGATCGAGGGCGACCGCCATCACGCCCTGCGACTGGTGCGCGCCAGCAAGAACCGCTTCGGCGGCACGGGCGAGGTCGGCTGCTTCGAGATGACCGGGCGCGGGCTCGCGGGCGTGGCCGACGCCGGCAGGCTGTTCCTGGGCGAGCTCACCGAGGGCACCAGCGGTGTGGCGGTCACCCTCACCCTGCAGGGACAGCGGCCGCTGGCCTGCGAGCTGCAGGCTCTGGTCGTGCCGACCTCGCTGGCCCACCCCCGGCGCGTCGCCAGCGGCCTGGACGCCCAGCGGCTCAACCTGCTCGTTGCCGTGCTCGAGCGGCGTGCCGGGCTCGCCCTGCGCGAGCGGGACGTCTACGCGTCCAGCGTCGGTGGCGTGCGGCTGATCGAGCCCGCGGTCGACCTGGCGCTGTGCCTGGCCATCGCCTCCAGTCGCCGGGACCGCGCCGTGCCCCGCGGCGTCGTCGCGGTCGGCGAGGTGGGGTTGGCCGGGGAGCTGCGGCTGGTGGCGCGCACCGAGCGGCGGCTGGCCGAGGCGGCCCGACTGGGTTTCCACCGGGCGATCGTCCCGAACGCGTATGATGGCCCCGCCGCCGGGCTCGACCTGACCCGGGTGAGTGATCTGACCGCCGCACTCGCCGCAGGTCTGGTCGCCGGGAGCCGTCCGCGCAGGCGGACGGGCGGCGAGGTCGCGACGGCGCCCGGCGGCCCGCCAGGGTGACGCCCGCGGACCCCGTGTGACCCGGACGAGGGGGGGAACGGCAGTTGGCCTCCCGTGACGAGCGCCTCATCGCGGTGCTCAAGAAGATCTCGCCGGGGACCGGGCTGCGCGAGGGTGTCGATCGCATCATGAAGGCGGGCAAGGGCGCGCTGGTCGTCCTGGGCCTCTCCCCCGAGGTGCGGGCCGTGCAGTCGGGCGGCTTCAAGATGGCCACCGGGTTCACGGCGCAGCGCCTCGGCGAGGTCGCCAAGATGGACGGTGCCATCATCCTCGACGACGACGTCGAACGCATCGTGTGGGCCAACGTGCACCTGGTCCCGGACCCGGACATCCGCACGTCGGAGACCGGGACGCGCCACCGCACGGCCGAGCGGGTGGCCCGCCAGACGGGCAAGCCGGTCATCGCCGTGAGCCAGTCGATGCGGGTGGTGACCTTGTACGTGGACGGGACCAAGCACGTGCTGGAGCCCATCAGCTCCATCCTGTTCCGGGCCAACCAGGCGCTGGCGACGCTGGAGCGCTACCGCACCCGGCTGAACGAGGTCTCGACGTCGCTGTCGTACCTGGAGGTCGAGAACGTCGTCACGCTGCGCGACGCGCTGAACGTCCTGCAGCGCGCCGAGATGGTCCGGCGCATCGCCGACGAGATCGACATGTACGTCGCCGAGCTCGGCAACGACGGCCGGCTGCTGCAGCTGCAGCTCGACGAGCTCATGCGCGGCGTCGGCAGCGAGCGGACCCTGGTGGTGCGCGACTACCGCTCCGAGCAGCTGCCGGTCGACGACGTCCTGGCCGAGATCGACGCGGTCGACGCCGAGGACCTGCTCAACCTGTCGACCCTGGCCAAGGTCCTGGGCCATGAGCCGAACGACGAGGGCATCGACCGGCACGCGACGCCGCGTGGCTACCGGATGCTGTCGCGCATCCCCCGGCTGCCCGACAGCGTCATGGAGCGGCTGGTGCAGCGCTTCTCCTCGCTGGAGGCGCTCATGGCCGCCGACGTCGAGAGCCTCGACGAGGTCGAGGGCGTCGGCGCGTCGCGGGCCCGCTCCATCAAGGAAGGGCTGTCGCGCCTGGCCGAGTCGTCCATCCTGGAGCGCTACGCCTAGCGACGGCCCCTGTCGGGGGACCCGCGCCCCCCCGGGTCGGGGCACCACAAACACCCCTCTGACCAGGGGTTTTGCTGGCTCTCCGGGGGTGCGCATGCTAAGGTGTTGGGTCAGCACCTGCAGGCCGCGGGCAGGCGGCTGCACGTCCAGGGAGCCAGTGCATGAGCTACCACGTCGGGGACACCGTCGTCTACCCGCATCACGGGGCGGCCGTGGTGGAGCGACGGGAGCGACGGTGCGTCGACGGGCGCACTGAGCGCGACTACCTGGTCCTCAAGCTCACCTACGGGGACCTGACCCTGATGGTGCCCACCGACGCCACCGACGAGGTCGGGCTGCGCGACGTCGTCGGGCAGAAGGAGGTCGACGAGGTCCTGGCGGTGCTGAGCCGGCGCGACGGCCAGATGCCGACGAACTGGTCGCGGCGCTTCAAGGCCAACTACGAGAAGCTGCGCTCCGGCGACATCTTCCAGGTGGCCGAGGTCGTGCGGAACCTGGCGCTGCGGGAGCGCGAGAAGGGCCTGTCGGCCGGCGAGAAACGCATGCTCACCAAGTCCAGGCAGATCCTGGTGTCCGAGCTGTCCGCGGCCATCCGCAAGGACGAGGACGAGACCGAGGTCCTACTCGAGGACATCCTGTCCGACTGATCACCGGACGACGCAGACCGGTCCGATCGTCGCCGAAGCCATTGACAGCTGCTGGCCGATGGCACACGATGCGGTCAATGTGCGCCACTGCCTCACAGATGTGACGAACATCGAGGCGGGGAGCGGGAGCCGAGCTTCTCGAGGCGAGCGATGGCTGAACCGCGCAGTCAGGAACGACTGGCGCATGCCGCCGAGCTGTACTACGTCGACGGGCTGACCCAGAGCGAGGTGGCGACCGCCGTCGGCACGACGCGGTCCAACGTCTCGCGCATGCTCGGCCTCGCCCGTGACGAGGGCATCGTCTCGATCCGCGTCTTCTACCCGCTGCGCCGTCAGCGGAAGCTCGAGGGCTCGCTGCGGACTCGCTTCGATCTGCGTGAGGCCCTGGTGCTCGCGACCGAACCGGGGGCGGACGTGCCGGCGCTGATCGGCGACCTCGCAGCCCGCTGGCTGGTCGAGCACCTCGACCAGGCCGAGCGGATCGCTGTCTCCTGGGGCCGGACGCTGCAGGCGGTCGCCGATCATGTCGTCGTCGACCGTCCCCGAGACCTGGAGGTCGTGCAGCTCGGAGGTGACCTGGAGCTGGACCCGCCCCTGTCCAGCCACGAGCTGGTCCGCAACTTCGCGTCGGCGCTCGGCGGCGCCTACTCCTACATCCATGCCCCGGCGATCCCCGACTCGCCGCGGACCGCCCGGCGGCTGCGCGAGGCCCCGGGTATCGCCGATGAGCTGGAGCGCGCCCGTCGGGCCGACATCGCCCTCGTGGGCATCGGCGCGCCCGGCCACGGCTCGTCTGCGGCGCTGCTGGACCATGCCGGGCTCCACGGCCCCGAGCGCGACCGCCTCGAAGCGGCTGACCCGGCCGGGGACGTGTGTGCCCGGTTCTACGACGACCACGGCCGCGAGCTCGAGGGCTCGCTGCGCGACCGGGTGCTCGGCATAGGCCTGGACGATCTGCGCGCCATTCCGCTGGTCGTCGGGATCGCCTACGGCCGGCACAAGGGTCGTGCGATCCAAGGCGCCCTGCGCGGCGGACCGCCTCCTCGAGCGGGCCTAGTAGCTAGGAGAGGGCGGTATGCGCGCAGCCGTGCTCCACGGCCCCGACGAGATCGAGGTGGCCGACGTCGACCATCCGCAGATCGCCGACGACGAGATCCTCGTGCGGGTGGGTGCGAACACGCTGTGCGGCACCGATCTGCGCATCCTGCGGGGCGAGAAGACGTCGGGCATCGACCCGCCGACCATCCTCGGCCACGAGTTCGCGGGGAACGTCGCCGAGGTCGGTCGCGACGTGCACGGCTTCGACGTCGGTGCGCTCGTGGCGATGGCGCCCGGCGTCGCGTGCCTGCGCTGCTTCTTCTGCCGGCACGGCCGCGAGAACCTGTGCCCGAACCAGAAGATGATGGGCTACCAGTACCCGGGAGGCTTGAGCGAGTACGTGCGCGTGCCCGCGACCGCGCTGGAGGCGGGCAACGTGCTGGTCGCCGAGCAGGAGCGGCCCCCCGAGCACCTGGCCCTGGCCGAGCCCCTGTCGTGTTGTGTCAACGGCCAGGAGCGTTCGCGGGTCGGCCTCGACCAGACCGTGCTGCTACTGGGCGCCGGCCCGATCGGGCTGATGCACCTGCAGCTCGCGCTGCTGGCCGGCGCCCGGTCGGTCATCGTCAGCGAGCCTGCGCCGAAGCGCCGGAAGCTCGTGGGCGACATGGGTGCCTCTGTCGTGGTCGATCCCACCGACGGCGATCTGGACGAGGCGGTCGCGGACGCGACCGGTGGCCTGGGTCCGGACGTCACGATCGTGTGCATTGGGCTGCCCGAGCTGATGCCCGACGCCCTGCGGCTCACGCGCCCTGGCGGGCGGGTCAACGTCTTCGCGGGTCTGGCCGGCGAGGGCTGGTCGCGGGTCCAGGCGAACCTGATCCACTACAACGAGCTCGAGATCACGGGCACGTCGGCCTGCCGTCGTGAGCATTACGCGACCGCCTTCCGCCTGATCGAGACCGGACGCGTGGACGTCCAGCCACTGGTGACCCACCGCTTCGCCCTCGAATCGATCGAGGAGGCGATGAGGGCCTCGGCGGAGCCGGAGGGCATCAAGGTCGCCGTCCTGCCCGCGGATGGCACAGGCAAGCCCGAGCAGCGCGCTGACTGAGGCCCAGGCGGGAAAGGAGGCGGTGTTGGCGGACGACTCCCAGCGAGCCAAGTGGATGCGCGACAAGTACGCCGCCATGCAGCGCATCCGCCGGTTCGAGGACACCGTCTACACGATGTTCCGCCGCGGCACCCTGCAGGGCACCGCCCATATGGCGGCCGGGCAGGAGGCGGTGGCGGTCGGTGCGCGCGCCGCGCTCAACGCTGACGACTACGTCTTCTCCACCTACCGGTGCCACCACCACGTCATCGCCGCCGGCGTCTCCGTCGAGCGCTGCTTCGCCGAGCTGCTCGCGCGCGACACCGGGTTGTGCGGCGGCAAGGGCGGGTCGATGCACCTGACGAGCGTCGAGCACAAGGTGATGGGCTCGTACGCGATCGTCGGCTCGCAGCTGCCGATCGCCTGCGGCGCCGCGTGGTCGTGCAAGGTCCGCGGGACCGGTGGCGTCGCCGTGGCCTTTCTCGGCGACGGGGCGACGAACACCGGTGCGTTCCACGAGGCGATGAACCTGGCCGCGGTCTGGGACCTGCCCGCGGTGTTCATCTGCGAGAACAACCTGTACAGCGAGTTCACGCCTATCCGCAGCATGGTCACCGTCGAGCACCCCGCCGTCGATCGCGCACCCGCCTACGCCATGAAGGCGGCGATCGTCGACGGCAACGACGTCGAGGCGGTCCATGACACCGTGGCCGAGGCCGTGGCAGGGGCACGCGATCAGGCGGGGCCGACGATGATCGAGGCGAAGACCTATCGGCACTACGGGCATTCGCGGATCGACCCGTCCGACTACCGCCCCGACGAGGAGGAGCAGGCCTGGCACGAGCGCGACCCCCTCAAGCTGGCCCGCGCCTGGCTGCTGGAGCTCGGGGTCGCCCAGGAAGACATCGACGAGACCGACGAGCAGATCGCCGACGAGATCGACGGGGCGCTCGAGGCGGCCAGACAGGCCCCCGAGCCCGGGCTCGACGCGGCCTTCACCGACGTCTACGCCGACGGAGGCGCGCAGTGGCTGAGGTGATGAACTTTCGCAAGGCCGTGGCGGAGGCGCTCGCTCGCGAGATGCGCCGCGACGACAGCGTCGTCGTGCTGGGCGAGGATGTGGCGGAGGCCGGCGGGGTGTGGCGCACGACCCAGGGTCTGCTGGACGAGTTCGGGCCCGGGCGTGTCTGGGACACGCCGATCTCCGAGCAGGCGATCGTCGGCGCGGCGATCGGGGCCGCCATGACCGGGCTGCGGCCGGTCGCGGAGATCATGTACGCCGACTTCCTGGGCGTCTGCTGGGACCAGATCGCCAACCAGGCCGCCAAGCTGCGCTACATGACCGGCGGCCAGCTCGCCGTGCCGCTGGTCATCCGCACCGTCAACGGCGGCGGTGTCGGCAAGGGCGCGCAGCACTCGCAGTCGCTGGAGAACTGGGCCATGGCCGTCCCCGGCCTGAAGGTGGCCGTTCCCTCGACGCCGTCCGACCTGGTCGGGCTGATGACGAGCGCAATCCGCAGCGACGACCCGGTCATGGTCTTCGAGCACAAGGCGTTGCTGGGCGAGAAGGGCGAGGTCCCCGACGACGAGCACGTGACCGAGATGGGCCGGGCCGCGGTCCGCCGCGAAGGGGACGACCTGACGATCGTCGCCCTCGCCGCGATGGTCGGGGTGGCGCTGGACGCGGCGGGGCGGCTGGCCGAGGAGGGGGTCTCGGCGGAGGTGATCGACCTGCGCACGCTCGTGCCCCTGGACATCACCACCGTGCTGGAGTCGTTCGAGAAGACCAGCCGACTGCTGATCGTCGAGGAGAACCCCCGCCAGGGCGGCTGGGGCGGCGAGGTGGCGTCGCTGGTCATGGAGCGGGGCTTTTGGAGCCTCGACGCCCCGATCACCCGGGTGGCCGGCGAGTCGGTGCCGCTGCCGACCGCGAAGAACCTGGAGACCGCCGTCCTGCCAAACGTCGACCGCGTCACGCAGAAGGCGCTCGAGCTGGCGCGGTTCTAGCAACGACCACGAGGGGCAGCGATGACGTCATCCGCGCAGCGCCAGGAGATCACGCGGCTGTGCAAGCGGATGCACGCCGACGGGCTGGGCGTCGGCAGCGCCGGGAACATGAGCGTGCGCGACGGCGACCGGGTGCTCATCACACCTCGGGGCATCGACTACGACGTCCTCGAGCCCGAGATGCTGTGCGTGGTCGACCTGGACGGCACGCCGCTCCAGTCCGACTGCACGCCGTCGACGGACACCTCCATGCACCTGGCCGTGTACCGCGGCAGCGACGTCGGCAGCGTCGTGCACACACACTCGCGCGACGCGGCGGCGGTCGGCAACGTCACCGACGAGCTGCCGCTCGTGCACTACCTCATGGCCGACCTGGGCGGGACGGTGACCGTCGTGCCGTACGGGCCGACCGCGAGCCCCGAGGTCCAGGAGCGGATCCTCGGGGCGCTGGACGGGCGCTTTGCGGCGCTGCTGGGCAACCACGGCGCGTTGACGGTCGGCGACACGCTCGATGACGCCCACCGCCGCGCTGTCTACCTGGAGTGGGTCGCCGGCGTCTACGCCGTCTCGCGCTCCCTCGCGCGTCCCGCACTGCTGTCCGACGAGCACCTGAAAGAGGTCAACCAGCTGCTCGAGGGCTACTTCCAGGAGGGCAGGACGTGAATAACTACCTGGCGTTCTTCCTCCTGCTGGCCGTCGCCTGGTCTCTCCAGCTGTATCTGACCAGCCGACAGGCCAGGGTGTTCATGCGTGAGGTCGGGCAGCTGCGGCGCCTGGGGGCCACGGCCGTCGGCACGTCCTCGGGCGGCTGGCTCTCGCCCAAGGTCTACGTCGTACTGGCCGCCGGAGACGACGAGCGGGTGGTGGCGGCGCGGCGACTGCGAGGCGTGACGGTCATGGCGCGGCCACAACCGCTGCCCGACGTCGAGGGCGGCAGGCTCATCGACCTGGCGGGGCGGGAGGGAGCCGACGGGACCGGGCAGGCGGTGGCCGTGGCCGCGCGCCACCTGCTCGAGCGCGGAACCAAGACCGGCGCGGACAAGGAAGTCGGCGGGCAACAGGCAAGCTGACCGGCGCTTGCGTGGACTGAAGGAGACCGAGGATGCTCGATGCGCTAGTGAGGGCGGCGGACGCCTTTATTAAAATATTCGAAGAGGGCGCGAACTTCTTCGGCACGATCTTCACCGATGTCCTGCCGCTGGTCCTGATCCTTCTGACGGCGGTCAACGCCCTGATTCGATTCGTCGGACAGGAGCGCGTCGACAGGTTGGCCGGGTTCGCCGGGCGGCCCAGCCTGGCCTACGCGCCGGTCCGGTTCCTGGTCCTGCCGGTGGTCGCGGTCTTCTTTCTCACCAACCCCGCGTGCTACAGCATGGGGGCCTTCCTGGAGGAGCGGAACAAGGCGGCCTTCTACGACTCGGCGGTCAGCTTCGTGCACCCGATCCTGGGACTGTTCCCGCACGCGAACTCCGCGGAGCTGTTCGTGTGGCTGGGCATCGCGCAGGGCGTCAGTCAGGCCGGAGTCGCACGAACGCCGTTGGCGGTGCGGTACTTCCTCGTGGGGCTCGCCGTGATCCTGCTGCGCGGCATCGTCACGCAGATCATCTTCGACTTCCTGTCTCGCCGCCAGGCCGGCGGCAAGGAGCAGGCCACGGAAGGAGCATCGGCATGAGCGAGGTTCTTGAGCGGACCCAGTCCACCCTGCAGAGCCTCGGGCGTGGCGTCTCCGGCATCGTCGGGCAGATCTTCCAGGCAGGGCGCGACACGATCGACACGTTCGTCCATACGATCCTGCCGTTCCTGGCCTTCGTGAGCTTCATCGTCGGAGTTATCCAGGGCACCGGGCTGGGGGAATTGATCGCCAACTTCCTGGCGCCCATGGCCTCATCCCTGCCGGGGCTGCTGGCGTTGAGCTTCATCGTCGCCCTGCCCGTCCTCTCTCCCATCCTCGGACCGGGCGCGGTCATCGCTCAGGTCGTCGGGGTGATCCTCGGCACCCAGATCGGCAACGGCAACGTCCCGCTGCAGTACGCGTTGCCGGCGCTGTTCGCGATCAACTCCCAGGTCGGCTGCGACTTCATCCCGGTCGGCCTGGCGCTCGGCGAGGCCGAGCCGCAGACGGTCGAGATCGGGGTGCCCGCGGTGCTCGCCAGCCGGGTGGTCACCGGCCCAGCCGCCGTGGTCATCGCCTACTTCGCCAGCTTCGGCATGTACTGACCCGGCGGCGGCAGCCCGCAAACGAGCAGAAAGGGACGTGAGCATGGCCGAATACAAGACCGCCCGCGTGAACAAGGGCCCCGGGGGCTGGGGCAGCGGGCTGGAGATAACGCCGACCGACGACCGGAAGATCATCGCATCGATCACCGGCGGGGGCATCCACCCGGTCGCGCAGAAGATCGCCGACGTCACCGGCGGGGAGGCGTTCGACGGCTTCCAGTCCAGCGTGCCGTTCGACCAGATGGCCTGTGCGGTCATCGACTGCGGCGGCACGGCGCGCATCGGCGTCTACCCGATGAAGGGCGTGCTGACGGTCGACGTCCACGGCGCCTCCCCGTCCGGCCCCCTGGCGCGCAACATCACCGAGGACAACTTCGTCTCCGGGACGCGAGCCGAGGACGTCGAGGAGGCCTGAGTGGCGGACGAGGCGCAGGAGCACGTCCGCTACGACACGAAGGTCACCGCCGTCGGGGAGGGCTCCGGCGAGTTCTTCGACGCGGGGATCATCGTCCTGTTCGGCCAGGACGCGCCCGAGGAGCTGCAGGAGTTCGCGGTCGTGCACGATCCGTCGGTCACCGAGGGCGGGCTTGAGCCCGGCGACGTGGTCCACATCGGCGACGAGCGCCTCCAGGTCCTGGCCGTCGGCGACGTCGCCGACGAGAACCTGACGAACCTCGGCCACATCGTGCTCAAGCGCAACGGGCAGCAGGAGGCGTCCATGCCCGGCGACGTGTGCTGCGACGAGGGCGAGGTCCCTGAGATCGGGGTCGGGACACCGATCCGGGTGGTGGGGTCTTGAGCGTGTGACGGGAGCACAGGCTCCATGACGAGCTACACCGAGCGGCTCGCCGATCTCGAGCGCGAGCGGGGACGGCCAGTGCGCGTCGGGCTCGTCGGCGCCGGTCAGATGGGGCGCGGGCTGGCGGTGCAGGTTGGGCGGCTGCCGGGGATGCGGCTGGCGGCGGCGTTCGACGTCGACGAGGACAGGGCCCGCCACGCCATCCGGCTTGCCGGGGAGGACGAGCCGGAGAGCCATGCCGGCCGGGCCACCAGGGCGGTCGCCGAAGGCCGGCCCGTGGCGTTGCCGGACGCGGGTGCCGCGACCGAGCTGGACCTGGACGTGGTACTTGAGGCGACCGGCGTGCCCGGCGTGGTCGCGTCGGTCGCCAGCCGCTGCCTGCTCGCCGGCCTCCACTACGTCACGCTCAACGCCGAGATGGACGTGACGGTCGGGCGCTTCCTCGACGTCCTCGCGCGACGGGCCGGCGTCGTGTACACGGTCGCCTGCGGCGACGAGCCGGTGGCCGCGAAGGAGCTGGTCGACTTCGCCCACGACCTGGCGCTGGAGGTGGTCTGCGCGGGCAAGGGCAAGAACAACCCCTTCGACCCCGCGGCCACGCCCGACTCGGTGGCCGCGGAGGCCCGCGGCAAGCGGATGAATCCGAAGATGCTCGCCAGCTTCGTGGACGGCTCGAAGACGATGGTCGAGATGGCGGCGCTGTCCAACGCCACGGGGCTGCGCCCCGACGTCGTCGGCATGCATGGTCCGAAGGCCGAGGTTCCGGCTCTCGCCGAGGTCTTCCGGCCCCGGGCCGACGGCGGGATCCTGCACGGCCGCGGCCGCGTCGACTATGCCTTCGGTCCCGCGCCCGGGGTGTTCTGTGTCGTCACCTCCGACGACGAGACCGTGGCCGAGGACATGGAGTTCCTGAGGATGGGCAAGGGCCGCTACTGGTGCCTGTACCGTCCCTACCACCTGGCCAACCTGGAGGCGCCGCGCGCGGTCGCCATGGCCGTCCTCGACGGGCGGCCGGCCCTGCGGCCGGCCACCGCCACCGCGGAGGTGGTTGCCGTCGCCAAGCGGGACCTCGTCGCAGGGGACGTGATCGACGGCATCGGGGGGACCGCCGTGTACGGCACGCTTTACCCGGCGGAGGAGGCCGGCGGCCTGCTCCCGCTCGGGCTCGCGCAGGAGGCGCGTGTCACATGCGACGTGCGGCGGCGCACGCCGATCGAGCTCGGGTCCTGCGAGCTGCCTTCGAACGCGATCACCCACCTGCGGGCACTGCAGGACGAGCTGCTGTAGTCAGGCGACCTCAGCCGGCGCCCGCCGCCCAGTCCGCGGCCAGCTCCTCGACCGTGAACAGGTCCTCGACGAACGTGACCTTCAGGTTGTGTGGCTCCCCGTCGACGACACGGACCTCCAGGTCGCTGAAGCGCTCCACCGACTCGGCGGTGTCGACGCCGTGGAAACCCGCCACGGCCGCCGCCCGGTAGGCCGCCAGCAGTTCCTGTCCCCAGAACGCCTGGGGGGTCTGCACCCGCCGCAGGTCCCGGGTGGAGACCGCCACCGCCCGCTGGGCGTCCCCGGCGGTGCACACGCCGGCCTCCAGCGGCAGACCGGGGATGGCGCCGCCGACGGCCCGGGCGGTCCGCACGACCCTGCCGAGCAGGTCGTGGGACAGGAACGGCCGGGCGGCGTCGTGGATCACGACCAGGCCCACGCCGCCGGACTCGATCTCCGGGGCCAGGGCCTCGAGCCCGGCCTGCTCGCTGCCGTGGCGGATGGCCCCACCCTCGACGAGGGCCCGCAGCTTCGCCGACGGATTGGCGGCCACCACCCGTCGGGCGCGCTCGGCGTCGGCGGCGCGGATGACGAGCACGATGTCGTCGACCAGCGGCGAGGTCTCCAGGGTCCGCAGCGACCAGGTCACCAGGGGCCGGTCGGCGACCGGCAGGTACACCTTGTTCTCGCTGGGATGCAGCCGGGTCCCCGCACCACCGGCGAGCAGGATCGCCGCGGTCCTCACGGGGCCCCCGGTGCCGCGTGAAGAGCGTCCGGCATGCACGCATACTATGGTCTGTACGCTGGCCGACGCAGCAGGGGCGCGGGCGCTCGGAGACGCCGTCCGGAACCCTCGGCGACCGTGGAGGAGTGCCGCGCTTGAGCACATGGGCTGTCGTGTCGACCGATGCGGTCAATCCCGAGGTCGCCGACTGGTGCCGGGTGCTGCGCGAGCGCCTGCACGGCGTCGTGGTCGTCAGCGCGCACGGGTCGCCGGTCGGTCCCCTGCCGGTCGCCAGGGAGCCGGGGGGCCCGCTGGACCGCCTGCTCGCGGGCCTGCGGGTCGTGCCCGACCACTGCGACACCGTCGTGTTCGTCGATGACGCCGCGCTGGAGGCGGTCAGCAGCGACATCGTCGTGGAGATGGTGGGCAGCCTGGGGGCCGACGACTCCGCCGTGGCCCGGGCCATCCCGGTCACCGACGCGCTGAAGCGCGTCGACGGGCAGCGGGTCCTCGGGGGAGTGGGCCGGGAGGGCCTGATGGTGCTGCAGACCCCCCACGTCCTCCGGCGCGAGGCTCTGGACGACGCGCTGCTCGCGGTGCCGGACCCCGGCCCGACGGACCTGATAGGGCTGCTGATGCGCACGGACCTGCGGGTGCGCACTTTCCGCGGCCTGCCCCACCGCGCCCGCCGGACCCGGCGCGTCTGGCCCGTCCTGCGCTGACGTCGGCGTCCGGGTTCTCCGGGCGGTCCACCGCTTGACAACCGCTGCCGCTTCTCCTTGTCTCGACACGGTTGCCCCGCATCGAGAGGTCATGGGCGGGTGTCTGTCCCGCTTGCGCGAGCCAGGAGGACCGGCGTGAAGCGAGTGCTCATCGTGTGCGGCACGGGCATCGCCACCTCGACCGTGATCGCCGAGAAGCTGCGTTCCCACCTCGGCAGGCAGGGCGTCGATGTGCGCATCGAGCAGACGAAGGTCAGCGAGCTGCACCGGGGGGCCCGCGGCTACGACCTCGTCGTGGCGACGACCCAGATACCCGGCAGCGTGGACGCGCCCGTCGTCAACGGCATGCCCCTGCTCACCGGCGACGGACAGGAGGACGTGCTTGCGGACGTCGCGGCGAAGCTGACCGGCGGAGGGTCGTGAGGAGGTCCCCGTGATCGAGACGGTCTCACAGTACGTCAACGACTTGGGGCCGGCGGTCGCTCTGCCGTTCCTCATCTTCGCGCTGGCCCTCGTGCTGCGGCAGCCCGCGGGTGACGCGCTGCGCTCGGCGCTCAAGATCGGGGTCGGGTTCGTCGGGATCCAGCTCGTCCTCGGGCTGTTCAGCGACGAGCTGGGCCCGGCGGCCAAGGCGATGGTCGACCGCTTCGGGGTCGAGCTGACCGCGATCGACGTCGGCTGGCCCTCGACGGCGGCGATCGCCTTCGGCGCCCGCGTCGGCGCGCTGGTGATCCCGATCGGGCTGGCCGTCAACATCGTCATGCTCGGTGTCGGGCTCACCAAGACCCTGGACATCGATCTGTGGAACTACTGGCACATCGCCTTCTCGGGGGCCCTCGTCGCCATCCTGACGGACAGCTTCACGGCGGGGGCGATCGCGGCCGCCATCCACATGGTCATCCTGCTCGCCCTCGCCGACTGGAGCGCCCCCTGGATCCAGCGCTACTACGAGTACCCCGGCGTGTCGTTCCCCCACGGGACCTCGGCGCCCTACGTCTTCTTCGCCCTGCCCCTGAACGCGCTGTTCGACCGGATCCCCGGGCTGCGCGGCTGGGAGGCCGACCCCGAGGCCATCCAGCGCCGTTTCGGCGTGCTGGGCGAGTCGCTCATCCTGGGCGGTGCGCTCGGACTGATCATCGGCGTGCTCGGCTACGGCTTCGACAACCCCCGCGAGGACTCGATCACCATCCTGCAGCTGGCGATCAACCTGGCCGCGGTGATGCTGCTGCTGCCGCGGGTGGTCGCCATTCTCATGGAAGGGCTGGTGCCGATCTCCGAGGGGGCCCAGCGCTTCATCCGGGCGCGCTTCCCGGGGCGGGACCTGTACATCGGGCTGGACACGGCGGTGCTGGTCGGCTCCCCGGCGGTGCTGGCCACCGCTCTGCTCCTCGTGCCGATCACGCTGGCCCTGGCCGTCGTGCTGCCGGGCAACCGGGTGCTGCCCTTCGTCGACCTGGCCACCATCCCGTTCATCGTGTGCATGATGGTGCCGCTGTTCGGCGGGAACATCGTGCGCTCGGTCCTCGGCGGCTCGCTGGTGATCGGAGGGGGTCTGTACATCGCGTCCGCGATCGTCCCGCTGTTCACGACCGCCGCGGAGAACGCCAACTTCCAGCCCCCGGAGGGGGCCAGTCGCCTGTCGTCGCTGGTGGACGGGGCGAATCCCATGACCGGGGTCTTCGTGCTGGCGGGCCGGGGCGGCTGGGCCGGCCTGGCGGGGCTGCTGGTGGCCGCGCTGGCGTTCGCCTGGTGGGTGCGCTCGCGCGGGGCGGCTGCCCCGGCCGAGGAGACTGTGCCGGCCGCGTCCTCGTAGGGAGCGGCGCTGGCATCATCCGCCGGTGTCCTCGGTGTCTGGTCCGGCTGTCCGCATCGGGCAGGGCGTCGACGCCCACCGCTTCGGTGACGCCGCCGCCGGCCCCCTCGTGCTCGGCGGGGTGACCATCCCCGGCGCGCCGCGCCTGGTCGGGCACAGCGACGGTGACGCCCTGCTGCACGCCGTCGTCGAC
>JALYGZ010000301.1 GCA_030776845.1 Actinomycetota bacterium | reverse complement strand
CCCCGCGGCGGCTGACCGACTCCGCGGCGGCGGCCCCACGGCCCTGACGGTGTCGGGGGCCGGGTGCCCGCCCCCGCTCAGGCGGCCGGCAGGCGCCGGCCCCACCAGCGCCACCACAACAGGCCCTGCGTCACCATGGCCCATCCGAACAGCAGGTCCTCCAGCGGCATGCCGTCGCCGCGGAACACCGTCCACGGCGGGCACCCCAGGCGCAGCGAGCTGAACTGGGCCTCGTCGTAGGTGACGATGGGGCGACAGGTCAGCCAGCCGTCCACCAGGATCTGGAAGCCGCCGACGATGGCCAGGGCGATCCAGTAGCGACGGTCGCGCAGCAGCCCCGTCCGCAGGAGGCGCTCCAGGGCCACGGTGAGCCCGACCGCGACCAGGCAGAACAGCGTGTAGCCGTACGTCACCCGCGCCGGCGCCCTCTTCGCGCCGGCGCGCCCAGACGTCGTCGCACCCCCGGCCGCGTCGCCCGCACGGCCTCGTAGCCCAGGATGGCGCACAGCGGGATGACGACGAAGAACAGGTACTCCTCCAGCGGCAGCCCCAGCAGGCGCACGCCGCTCACATGGGCCGGGTTGTAGTCCCAGTGGCCCAGGCGGGCGCCCACCAGGTCCCAGGTGACGAAGAAGGCCCCGACGCAGGTCAGCGAGGCGAGCAGCCGGCGGGCCTGGCGGTAGACCCCCACCCCGAGCACCAGCTCCAGCGGCAGGGTCACCAGCAGGCACGCCGCCAGCAGCAGCAGGTACTCGACGTCACCCATCGGCCGAGTCTGCCACGGGATCCGACACCGCCAGACCCTGCTTACTCGCGGTAGTTACTGCCCGCATCTTGACAAACACGTATGGTAGTCTGTAATTGGCACAATGCTGCGCGGGAGCCACACCAAGTACACCCGTACGCGCTACGGGGCCATACCTGCCCGTATGCCCTGCCGGGCCTCGCTTCGCAGCCCGAGTGACCGCCGCCAGGAGGACGACGCCGTTTCACTACGGTCGCCTTCCGACCGATAACGCAAGGGTGAGAGACCGTTTGGTCGATCGAACCGAGGGACCCCGTTGCTCCTAATCACCCAGCTAGACGAGGAGGTGTGTGTCCATGCGTCGCGGTCGTAGCGCCTGGTAGAGAAATCGCTTGCGATGTGGACGGGTTCGTGGATCGAAGGAGGTGTGTGTCCATGCGTCGTGGTCGTAGCGCCTGGTAGGGATGTGGTTGCTGGCTGAGGCCGCCAGCCGCACTCCACGTGATTCCAACATGCCGGAACGTGGGACCAGCCTCCCCTCGTCGGCTAGGCTCTTTGTGTTCAAGGAGTCGGAAATGGACTGGGGGGGTGTGTGAGCGCCAAGAGGGCCAGCCCCCCTGGACCCCGGCCTCCGACGGTGCCTTTCCGGATGCTGGCCTGTGGTCTGGCGCTCGGGACCGCGTTCTTCACCGTGCAAGGGATTCCCGCCGTCCTGCGGTATCCTCTGTCCTCGCTCGCCTGGGTGCTCGGGATCTCCGCCGCGAACCTCCTGTTCGTCCCCGTGGCGCGTGGGACGCGCATCGAGGCCACGCTGGACGCACCCGTCGCCATCGCCGCGGCGATTGTGCTCAGTACACCGCGGGCCATGCTCGTGATGGCCTCAGCCTTGTTGAGCACACGGGAGCTACGAGGCGGCACAACAGTCTGGCACGTGCTGTTCAATCATTCGCACCGCTCACTCGCGGTCGGTGCCGCATCCGCGGTCGCCGGGATGGCAAGTATCCACTTCGTGCTTTCCACGGCGCTGGCGGCGCTCGCCTACGAGATCGTGAGCATCACCGCCATCGCCTGCTATCAGCTCATACAAGGGGGCCGCCCCCCGGCAGCCGCGCTGCGCTCGGCGACGGCTCCATTCCCCCGGTTCGCCGCCAACTTCGTGTCCGTCACGATGCTCGTCCTGTTGGTCGTCGTGATGTACGAGGGTCCGCAGGTGGGCCTGTGGGCCCTGGTGCTCATCGCGCCGCTGTTGCTGCTGGCCCACAACGCCCTGCAGTCCGCCCGGGAGGCCGAGGACCGGGCTGAGGAGCTGGCGGCCCGGGTGCGGGAGCTGGAGGCGCTCAACCGGCTCGGCAGTCGCCTGCTGGGCGCCACCCGCGCGGAGGAGGTCGCCCGCATCGGGACGGAGAACCTGCGAACCGCCCTGGCGAGCGACCGCGTCGAGTTCTTCCTGGATGCGGGGAGGCGGCCGGGGGCCCACACGGTGCCCGTGCGGGGCGCGCCGCCGGCCGCCATCGCCCTGGGGGAGCCCCTCGACGGCCGCTCGCTGCGGGTGGTCGAGGCGGTCGGGTCGCTGCTGGGCATGGCCCTGGAGCGGATAGGGCTGGACCGCGAGCTGCAGGAGAACGAGCAGGCACGGGCCGCCCTGTCCGGCCAGATCCTGGAGGAGGGCACGCGCGAGCGCAGCCGCATCGCGCTGCAGATCCACGACCAGGTGCTTCCCTACTTCGCCGCGGCGGAGATCCAGACGGACAACGCCCGCACGGCGCTCGCGCGAGCCGACCCGCAACGGGCCGCCACGCTGACCTCGGCCGCCCGCGCGGCAGTCAACGGCGGCATCCGCGAGCTGCGGGAGGTGCTGGAGGCGCTGCGCCGGCAGGTGGTCGTGCCGGGTGATCTGTGCGCCGGTATCGAGAAGAGCCTCGACCAGCTGCGAGTCGAGAACGCTGTTGCGGGTGAGCTCAGAGTGGTCGGTAGTCTTCCGTCGTTACCCCTGGCCGTGGAGATACTGGTGTTGGAGACTGTGCGGGGCTGCCTGACGAACATCGGGCGGCACGCGAAGGCCAGCAGCGTCGAGGTCTCGATCGCGGCGACCGACGGGTCGCTCACCGTCGAGGTGGCCGACGACGGGAGGGGCTTCGACCCGTCGGCCGTGCCCCCTGGGCACCACGGCCTCGCCCTGATGGCGCAGCGCGCCGAGCTGGCCCGGGGTTCGTTCACCGTCGACAGCGCCGTGGGCGAGGGCACCAGGGTCCGTCTGGAGGTGCCGCTGTGACCACCGCCGACCCGCCGACCGACGAGGCGCGGGGCGTCATCGAGATCATCATCGCCGAGGACCACGGCGTCGTGGCGGACGGCATCGCGACCATGCTGTCGTTCGAGGACGACATGCGGGTCGTGGACGTCGTCGCCTCGGGAGAGGCGCTCGTGGAGACCGTCGGCGCCCTGGTCCCCGACGTCGCCCTCGTGGACATCAATCTGATCGGGATGGACGGCCTGGCCGCGGTGCGCCAGATCCAGCGGCGGGGGGTGGCGACGCGCTGCGTCGCGCTGACCATGTTCACCGACCACGAGACCGTCAGCCGAGCCGTCGCCGCCGGTGTGGCCGGCTACCTGCCGAAGAACGTCCGGGGTGAGGAGCTCGTGCAGGCGGTCCGGGCGGTCGCGGCGGGCAAGGGCTTCCTCCACCCGGACGTGACCCGTCCCTTCCTGGAGCGGGTGGGCCCGCTGGCCACGCACGCCGGCATCCAGCGGCTCACGGCGCGGGAGCAGGAGGTGCTCGAGCACCTGGCCACCGGCAACTCGACCCACGAGATCGCCACCGCCCTGGGCCTGGGAGACGAGACGGTGAAAAGCCACCTGTCGCGCATCTACGACAAGCTGCACGCCGAGGACCGTGTTCAGGCGGTCGTCACGGCCATGCGCCACGGCCTCGTGCACTAGCCGGAACTGACGGGAGGAAACACCGTCTGCGGGGGGAGGGGGCGGGAACCCGCCCCCCGCATGGTGCCTCGGGGTGCTGTCCATTATGCCCCGGTCATGCCACCATATCCACAACAGGCCCCAATGATTTTCCCCCGTCACGCGGCGGCGACCAAGTTGACACGGTGCGGAGTCCCGCCCAGACTGACCCTGCGGCGGACCGGCCGCGAAGGGGTTGCGCGAAGGGGCGAAAGGAAGCGCTGGGATGACCTCGCGCCGGTATGACCTCGTCCCGCACGTGCGCCTGGCGGCCCGCACCGGCCGGCTCGTAGCCATTGCGTGGCGCCCGGCCTGAACGTCTCGACGGTTCACGCCAGGCGCGACCTCTCGACACTCGGCGGGAGGTCTTTTCACATCCCACCACCCGGCAAGGCGGTCACATGGACATCACCGGCGCGGAGGCGGTCATCAGGTCCCTGGAGCTGGAGGCCGTCGAGGTGGTCTTCGGCCACCCCGGCGGCGCGATCCTGCCGGCCTACGACCCGATGCTGGACTCGCCGATCCGCCACGTCCTGGCCCGCCACGAGCAGGGCGCGGGTCACATGGCGGAGGGCTACGCGCAGGCCACCGGCCGCGTCGGGGTCGTCGTGGCGACCTCGGGGCCGGGGGGCACCAACCTGGTGACGGCTCTGGCCGACGCGCACATGGACTCCGTGCCGGTCGTCGCCGTGACCGGGCAGGTCCCCACCGGCGCCGTCGGTGGGGACGCGTTCCAGGAGGCGGACATCTCCGGCATCACGATGCCGGTGACGAAGCACAACGAGATGGTCACCGATCCCACGCGTATCCCCGGGGCGATCAAGGAGGCCTTCCACATCGCCTCGAGCGGGCGCCCCGGACCGGTCCTCGTGGACGTCCCCAAGGACGTGCTGAACGCCCGCTTCGATTTCTCCTACCCGCAGCGGGTCGCGCTCCCCGGCTACAAGCCGACGGTGCGCGGACACTCGAAGATGGTGCGCGACGCCGCCGCGGAGATCCTCGCGGCACGGCGGCCGGTCGTGTACGCCGGCGGCGGCGTCATCAAGGCCGAAGCCCACGAGGAGCTCGACCGTCTCGTCGAGGCGACGGGGCTGCCGGTGGTCACGACCCTGATGGCGCGCGGGGCGTTCCCGGACAGCCACCCCCAGCACCTGGGGATGCCCGGCATGCACGGGCACTGGACGGCGATCACCGCCCTGCAGCAGTCCGACCTCATCGTGGCGCTGGGGGCGCGCTTCGACGACCGGGTCACGGGCAACCTGGCGGCCTTTGCGCCACAGGCCCGCGTGGTCCACGTCGATGTCGACCCCGCCGAGATCGGCAAGAACCGCCCGGTCCACGTGCCCATCGTCGGCGACTGCCGGGTCGTCATCGCCCAGATCCTGGAGGCCTACGAGTCCGCGGTGCGCGGCGGTGCCGCCCCCGCGGAGCTGTCGGCGTGGTGGGAGACGCTGCGCGGCTGGCAGGAGGCGCATCCGCTGCGCTGGCACCAGGACGCCGACGGCTCCCTCAAGCCCCAGACGGTCATCAAGGCGCTGGGGGAGAAGGTCGCCGGCGAGGGGATCGTCGTTGTCGGCGTCGGCCAGCACCAGATGTGGGCCTCGCAGCTGGTCGGCTTCGAGCGGCCCCGGTCCTGGATCAACTCGGGCGGCCTGGGCGCGATGGGCTTCTGCGTCCCCGCCGCCATCGGCGCCAAGGTGGGATGCCCGGACACGCCCGTGGTCGCGATCGACGGCGACGGGGGTTTCCAGATGACGCTGCAGGAGCTGGCGACGGCCCGCCTCGAGCGGGTGCCGGTTGTCTTCTGCGTCATCAACAACGGCTCGCTGGGCATGGTCCGCCAGTGGCAGGAGCTGTTCTACGCCGGGCGCTACTCGGCCGTCGACCTGAGCTGGGACTGCCCCGACCTCGTCAAGCTCGCCGAGGCGTACGGCTGTGTCGGCCTGCGCTGCGAGCGGCCCGAGGACGTCGCCTCGACGATCGACAAGGCGTTCGCCGTGGGGCAGGTCCCGGTCCTGGTCGACTTTCGGGTCGACCGGGAGGAGAAGGTCTTCCCGATGGTCCCGGCGGGCGCGAGCAACGACGACGTCGTCGAGTCCGCCGAGGAGTGGTACGCCAAGGCGTCGACCGGCGCAGGCGGCTCGGCCGGCGAGCCCGGCGGTGCGGGGCCCAGGCCCTCGGCGCCGTCGGAGCGCGAGGGAGACGTGGTCTAGGTGGGCATGCACACGCTGTCGGTGCTCGTGGAGGACAAGCCCGGCGTCCTGGCGCGGGTGGCGGGCCTGTTCAGCCGCCGGGGGTTCAACATCCAGTCGCTCGCGGTGGGCCCCACCGAGGCCGAGGCCATGTCGCGCATGACGATCGTCGTGGACGCCGCCCGCCAGCCGCTCGAGCAGGTCACCAAGCAGCTCAACAAGCTGGTCCACGTGCTCAAGATCGTCGAGCTGGACCACGGGGCGGTCGTCGAGCGGGAGCTGGCGCTGGTCAAGGTGGCCTCCAGCGGGGCGACGCGCGGCGAGCTGATCGAGATCGCCGACGTGTTCCGCTCCAAGATCGTCGACGTCGACGTCGACTCGCTCACGATCGAGGCGACGGGCTCCCCGGACAAGCTGGGGGCGATGATCCGCCTGCTGGAGCCATACGGGATCCGCGAGCTGGTCCGCTCGGGCATGATCGCCATCGGCCGGGGCAGCAGGAGCATCACCGAGGGCCGGGGGCTGCGCCTCGAGCGCTCCGCCTAGCACGGGCGGCCGCATCCGCCGCCGTCGACTGAACATCTTCGTCGACATACGGCTGGTTTGCTTCACTCGACAACGGCGGTGAATGCGATCACAAGCTCTACAGTTGCCGGGGTGCACGATCGCAGGAGCCGACCGGGAGAGGCCATGAGGGTGCTCGTCGCGGATGAGCTGTCGGACGCCGGGGTGGCGGTGCTGGCGGCCCACGTCGACGTCGACGTGCGCGTCGGGCTGGACAGGGCCGCCCTGCTGGAGGTGATCGGGGACTACGAAGGGGTCGTCGTGCGCTCGGGCACGGTCATCGACGCGCCCGCCATCGACGCCGGCCGCAACCTCAAGGTGATCGCCCGCGCCGGCATCGGGCTGGACAACGTGGACGTGCGCCACGCCACCGAGCGTGGCGTGCTGGTGTGCAACGCACCCCAGTCCAACGTCATCAGCGCCGCCGAGCACACCGTCGCCCTGCTGCTCGCGCTCGCCCGGTCGATCCCACAGGCCGACCGCAGCCTGCGGGCCGGCCAGTGGCGTCGCAGCGCGTTCAAGGGTGTGGAGCTGCAGGGCAAGACGCTCGGAGTGCTCGGCCTGGGCCGTGTCGGAACGCTCGTGGCCCAGCGCTGCGCCGCGTTCGGGATGCGGCTCGTCGCCTACGACCCGTACGTGGCCGTCGAGCGGGCGGCCCAGCAGGGCATCGAGCTGCTGCCGTCGGTGCGCGCGCTGTGCGGAGTGGCCGACTTCGTGACCGTGCACCTGCCAAAAACGGGCGAGACGGCCGGCATCGTCGGGGCGGCCGAGCTCGCGACCATGAAGCCCGACGCGCGCATCGTCAACACCGCCCGGGGCGGCATCGTCGACGAGGAGGCCCTCCTGGCGGCGTTGACCCGCGGGGACATCGCCGGCGCCGGCCTGGACGTCTACTCCGTCGAGCCGCTGACCCGCTCGCCGCTGTTCCAGCTCGAGAACGTCGTCGTCACGCCCCACCTGGGCGCCTCGACGGCCGAGGCGCAGGACAAGGCCGGGACGATGGTGGCCGAGGCGGTTGTCGCGGCACTGCGCGGCGAGTTCGTCCCCTCGGCCGTCAACCTGCAGATCGGCGGGACCGTGCCGGAGGCCGTGCGGCCCTTCATGACGCTGGCCGAGAGACTGGGCCGGGTATTCACGTCCCTGCACGCCCGCGGCGGGCTGGCCAGCGAGCTGACCGTCGAGTACCACGGTCGGATCGCCGAGGAGGACACCCAGGCCCTGACGCTGTCGGCGGTCAAGGGCCTGCTGACCGACGTCGTGCACGAGCCGGTCACCTTCGTCAACGCCCCCCTGCTGGCCGAGGAGCGGGGCCTGAAGGTCTCGACGCTCTCCTCGCGTGAGTCCCGCGACTTCGTGTCGCTGGTGCGCCTGTGCGCCGGGGACGTGCGGGTGGCCGGCACGCTGGTGGGCCCCCGTGACCGCGAGCGCCTGGTGGAGGTGTGGGGCTTCGACCTGGACATGGAGCCCAGCGCCCACATGCTGTTCTTCCGCTACATCGACCGGCCTGGCATCGTCGGCGCCATCGGCACGAGGTTGGGGGAGGCCGCGGTGAACATCGCCGCCATGCAGGTCGCCCGCCAGGTTGCCGGCGGGGAGGCGGTCATGGCGTTGGCCGTCGACTCCGCCGTTCCCGCGCCGGTTGTCGCCGAGATCGCCGGCGTGGTCGGGGCGACCGACGCGCGCAGGGTGGATCTGACGTGAGCCGACCCCCCCTAGTGGCCGTGGCGCCGCCCGACAGCCGCGACTGGATCCACCGCGCCGTGGTGGACGGGGGCGGGCGCCTGGTCGACCTGACCGAGGCGCAGGCGCTCGTGTGGACCGCCGGCCGGGACCCCGACGGCCTGCGCGAGGCCGTGGCGGCGGCGCCCCAGCTGCGCTGGGTGCAGCTGCCCTGGGCGGGGGTCGAGCCGTTCGCCGCCGCCGGCGTCTTCGACGAGCGGCGCACCTGGACGTCGGGCAAGGGCGTCTACGCCCAGCCGGTCGCCGAGCATGCGCTGGCGCTCGCGCTGGCGGGGCTGCGGGAGATCAAGCGCTTCGCGACGGCCACCAGCTGGACCGACCAGGCCGGGATCAGCCTGGTCGGCGGCCGCGTCACGGTGTTCGGGGGAGGGGGCATCGCCCGTGAGCTGCTGGGCCTGCTGCGCCCCTTCGGATGTCGCGTCACCGTGGTCCGCCGGCACCCCGGCGACATGGACGGCGCCGACCGCGTCCTGAGCTTCGAGGAGCGCTACGAGGCGCTGCGGGGCGCCGACGCGATCGTCCTCGCCCTCGCGCTGACCCCCGAGACCCGGGGGCTCATGACCGACATCGAGTTCGAGCTGATGGAGCCCCACGCCTGGCTGGTCAACGTCGCCCGTGGCGAGCACGTGGCCACCGGCGACCTGGTCAACGCGCTGCGCGAGGACGTGATCGGCGGCGCGGCGCTGGACGTGACCGACCCCGAGCCGCTGCCCGACGGCCACCCGCTGTGGTCCCTGCCCAACTGCCTCATCACGCCGCACACGGCCAACACCGACGACATGGCCCAGCCGCTGCTGTCCAGGCGGATCTCGGAGAATGTGGCCCGCTTCGCCGAGGGCCGCGAGCTCGTCGGCCCCGTCGACCCACAGTTGGGGTATTGACGGCGGCCGGCCCGGACGACCCCGGCGGTGTCCTCGCGGTCAGTGTCGGCGTGGCCCGCGACGTGGAGTGGGCGGGCCGGTGGTGGCGGACCGCGATCTTCAAAGCACCCGTCCCCGGCGCGGCGTGGCTCCGCCATGACGGCGTCGACGGCGATGAGCAGGCCAACCCCCGCGTCCACGGCGGCCCCGACAAGGCGGTGTACGCCTACGCCCGCACCGACCTCGACTGGTGGCGACCGCTCCTGGGGCGGCCCCTGGACGCGGGGGCGTTCGGGGAGAACCTGACCCTGGCGGGCGTGGACCCCGCCGGCGCGCGGGTCGGGGAGCGGTGGCGCGTGGGAGGGGCCCTGCTGGAGGTCGCCGGCCCGCGCATCCCCTGCGCCAAGCTGGGCCTGCTGCGCCCCTTCGGATGTCGCGTCACC
>JALYGZ010000300.1 GCA_030776845.1 Actinomycetota bacterium | reverse complement strand
GGCCGGGCCATCGCCGGGCTCGGCGTCGGCGCCCGGCACCCTGGTGCGGCTGCGGGCCCGGGGGGTGGGCGGAACTGCGGTGTCCTGGTCGAGTGCCTCAGTTGCCTCGCGGTCGGAGTCGTTCACGGTGGATGTGGCCTTTCGCAGAGCGGCGCGGAGGATGCGCCAGCGGGTGCCTCGCGGAGGCCGCCTGCCGGTGCGCGCGCGCGGGCGGGGTCGCGGGCTGGGATGACAGCGGGGTGCGCGGGGTGGGACCGACGCCGGGCCGGGACACGCGGCGCCGCGGGCCGCCGAGGCGCGCTGCGGTCCCGGGGCGCGGTCGTCCTGTCGTGGTCACGGTCGTCTGCTTCGCAGGGTCGGCACAGAGTTCGGTTGGCGGCGGGTCCGGCGTCGCCGCGCCGGGCCGGCCGGGGACGACGTCATCCCCATCCGCCGACCAGTGTACTTGACACCCGCGTCATGCCGCGGCGGCCGAAGCGGTGCAGGTGCACGCTCTGCAACAGCCCCACCATCGCCAGAGAGCCCACCAGGCTCGTCCCCCCGTAGGAGACCAGCGGCAGCGGCAGACCCGTGACCGGCACAAGCCCGACGGCCATGCCGACGTTGACGGCCACCTGGAAGGTGAACACGGCCAGCACGCCGCTGGCGATGATGGTCCCCACCCGGTCGCACGACAGCGCCGCGATGCGCAGCGACCGCCAGATCAGCAGGGCGTACGCGCCCAGCGTGCCCCCCGCGCCGACGAACCCCAGCTCCTCCCCCACCACCGTGAAGATGAAGTCGGTGTGGTTCTCCGGCACGTAGGAGAGCGAGGTCTGCGAGCCCTGGAACAGGCCGCGCCCGCCGAGCTGGCCCGAGCCGATGGCGATCTGCGCCTGCCGGACGTTGTACGTCGCCGCCTCCGGAGCCTTCTTGGGGTCCAGGAAGGCGCTGACCCGCTCCAACTGGTAGTCCTCAAGGACGCCCATGCGCACCACGCCGCCCACGGCCAGGACTCCGAGCACGACGAGCAACACGATGTAGCGCACCTTCACCCCGCCGAGCAGGACCACGCCGAACAGCACCGCGACGAACACGAGCAGGGTGCCCAGGTCCGGCTGCGCGGCGATGAGCCCCATCGGCACCCCGGCCAGCAGCAGCATCCCCAGCAGCACGCGGGGCCCTGGCCGGGGCTGGCGCCGCTCGCCGACCAGCGAGGCCAGCGCCAGCACGAGCGCGGGCTTGGCCAGCTCGGCGGGCTGCAGCCGCAGACCTCCGACGGACAGCCACGACTGTGACGCGTTGACCTCGTCGCCCGCGACGAGCGTCGCCGCGAGCAGCGCCACCGCGCCGATGTAGGCGAAGGCGGCCCACCTGGTCAGCGTGCGGTAGTCCACGGCCGCCAGCACGGTCATCACGCCCAGGCCCACGGCCAGCGAGGTGATCTGGCGGTCGACGAACAGTCGCGGGTCCAGGCCCCGGGTGGCCAGGCTCGGGGCCGTCGCCGCGTAGATCATCACCAGGCCGAACCCCGACAGGCCCAGGGTGGACAGCAGCAGCAACCCGTCGACGTGGCGCAGGGCGGCGGTCGCCGACCGCGAACGACGCAGCGTGGCCGGCCGGACGAAGCCGACCGTCGGTCCGAAGGCGATGTCGCCCATGGCGCGCCCTGTCACCCGGCCTGCCCGCCGCCGGCCTCGCCCCGGGGTCGGCGGCGAGCGTCGCGGCCCGCAAACAGGCCCTCGTAGACCTGTCGCACGATCGGCGCGGCGTTGAGACTGCCGCCCCCGCCCTGCTCGACCATCGCGACGACGACGTAGCGGGGCGCGTTGGCCGGCGCGTACGAGACGAACCAGGCATAGGGCGCCAGCGGCTTGTTCTCGGCGGTGCCCGTCTTGCCCCCGACGGGGACGTCGAAGCCAGCGAACGGCGTGCCGGCGGTCCCGCCCGGGCTGGTGACGCCGAGGAGCCCGCTGCGGATCTCCGCCAGGTGCGCCGGGCGCAGCGGCACCCGACCGATCGCCTCGCGGCGGACTTTGCGCACCCGACCGCTCTCGCCGACGACCGCCTTCACGACGTGCGGTCGGTAGCGGGGGCCGCCGTTGGCGATGGCGGCGTAGGCGTTGGCCATCTGCAGCGGTGACGTCTGCACGTCGCCCTGCCCGATCGACATGTTCACGGCGTCGCCACCGCGCCACACCCAGCCGTCGCGGCACAGCTCGGCGTACAACCACCGCTCGGACGCCTCCGAGGACGCCGAGCGGGCCAGCTTGCAGTAGCTGTCGCGATTGTCGCGCCAGTAGTCGCGCTTCCACAGGCGGCCGGGCACGGTGCCATCCGTCTCGTACGGCAGGTCGACGCCGGTCTGGGAGCCGAAGCCGAAGCGCTCCCCCTCGGCGGTCATGAAACCCTTCGCCCGGCCGGACTCGCCCCCCTCGGCCTTCCACATTCGCACGCCCAGCTGGTAGAAGACCGTGTCGCAGGACATCGTCAGCGCCCGCTGGATGTCCATGGCGCCCATATCGGTCGAGGCCCAGTTGTTGAAGGTGGCCGAGCCCAGGCGGAATGAGGCCGGACACGGCAGGGTGCTGGAGGTGGACATGAAGCCGTGCCGCAGCGCGGCGGCGGCCGGCACGACCTTCCAGACCGATCCGGGCGGGTACGCCGACTGCAGCGTGCGGTTGATGAGCGGGTAGTGGTTCGACTTGGCGTGCAGGGCGTCCCAGTAGCCGTCGTCGACACCGCCGATGAACCGGGCCGGGGAGAACCTGGGATTGGACGCGAGCGCCAGCAGCTCCCCGTTGCGCGGGTCGAGCACGACGACCGCGCCGGCGGGGGCGGCATAGGTGCCGCCCCGCTCGCTGTCGCCGGTCCCCCGGGCCCGCGCCAGCCCCTGGTCCAGCGCCCGCTCCGCGAGACGCTGGGCCCGCAGGTCGATCGTCAACCGCAGGTCCCGTCCCGGCTTGGGCGCCCGACCGCCCAGTTCGCGCAGGATGCGTCCCTGCGCGTCGACCTCCACCCGGCGGGTGCCCTTGACCCCGCGCAGCTGGGACTCGTGGGTGGCCTCCACCCCGCCCCAGCCGATCAGATCGCCGGGGTCGTAGCCGCGGTAGCGCTTCGTGTCGAGCTCGTCCTCGTTGATCTCGCCCACGTAGCCCACGACGTGCGCGGCCAGCGAGCCGTGCGGGTAACGTCGCAGCGGCCGCTGCTCGACGCGCACGCCCGGGAAGTCCTCGGCGTTCTCGTGCAGGTAGAACACGAGACGTCGCGGTGCGTCGACCAGGACCGGCGCCGGCCACAGGGGACCGGCGCGGGAGCTGTCGATGCGCGACCGCAGCCGGCGCTCGGAGATGCCCAGGAGGTCGGCGAGCTCACGCAGGACGGCGCCGGGGTGGGGGCCCAGCTCGTCGGACTGGACGGTCACGACCATGGCGTAGCGGGTGGTGACCAGCGCCTTGCCTCGACGGTCCAGGATCCGCCCCCGTGGCGCCTCCAGGCTGATGGTGCGGGTGGCGTTGTCCTGGGCGAGCGCCACGTAGCGCTCACCGGCCATGACCTGCAGGGACCACAGGCGGGCGAACAAGGCGAAGAACACGAGCAGGACCATCGTGGACAACAGGCCCACCCGTAGGCGGAAGCCGTGCGGGCGACCGCCCTGGCTGGTGATGGCGCCTGGGACGATCTGCTTGAACAGCGAGACCTGGTCGGTCGTGGCGGCCATCGGCTAGCGGCCCACGCTGGGCAAGGGTGTGATGACCGGGTCCGCGGCGCGGGAGCGCCCCCCGCGCGCGAGCAGCGCCAGCACCAGCGCGGCCACCACGGCGTTGCACAGCGCCGTGCCCAGCACCGGCCCGGCGAGCGTGCCCAGCGACGGCCGGCCGCGCACGCCGAGCAGGACCTCCACCACGCCGTAGCCGCCGACGGCCACACCGCTGGCCAGGGCCGCCACCACCGAGCCGACGCGCCAGGTGGGCACCGGCCAGAACGCCCGCAGCAGGCCGACGCCGGCGCCGACGAGTGTGAGCACGAGCGCGGTCAAGCCCAGCAGCCGGCCGGGGCCTGACAGGACATCCGAGGCGAGCCCGGCCACGAAGCCGTAGCGCATGCCCCTGTCCAGGCCCCCCGTGAGTGCGAACACCACGACCGTGAGCACGACGAGGCTGGGCCGGCCCCCGGCCACGGTCAGCAGGGGGCTGAGCACCGTGTCGACCAGGAGCGCGCCCAGCAGCGCGACGGCCATCCGTGCGACGCCCCTCACGGCCTGGCCGCCACCGACGGCGGTCGGGGCCCCCGGCGGGGCAGCACGTCGTCGGCTCGCAGCCGACTGGGGTTGCGCGGCGCGCCGACCACGACCTGGACCAGGTCGACCGCGGTCGCGTCGAGGGCGGGCTCGACCAGGCGCCGTCGCTGTTCGCTTCGACCGCGTCGGCCGGGCAGCAGCCGGCCGACGGTGATGCCGTCGGGGATGAAGCTGCCGGCGTACGCCCGGGTGACGACCTCCGACCGCAGGCCGGGCCGCAGCCGGGGTCCCAGCGTCTGCAGGCGGTAGGGGCGCTCGCCCCCACCGGTGAGCAGCCCGTCCTGCCCGGTGGCGGCCACCCGGACCGCGTAGCCGGCCTTCGGGCTGGTGGCGTACTCTATGCGCCCGTGGCGCCTGGTCACCGCGACCACGGTCCCGGCCAGGCTGCGCTCGGCCAGCACCGCCATCCCCGGCCGCAGGCGGCGGTCGGCGCCGGCGTCGATGAGCGCCGTCCAGTCGAACGTGGAGGGGCCCTTGGCGATCACGCGGGCCGCCACGGTGCGGTAGCCGCGGCGGCGCTCCATCCCCAGCATGCTGCGCAGGCGGCGGTTCTCCCGCTCGACGTCGCGCAGTGAGCGGCGCTGGCCGCGCATCCGCAGCAGCCGGCGCGACAGGACGGCGTTGTGCCAGCGCAGCCGCAGCAGCCGGCCCGCCTCGTCGACCAGGCCGCCGATCGGCCGCACGAGAGCCGCCGCCCCCTCCTGCGCCGGCCCGACGGCGACCAGCGCCCCCCGGCGGACGGTCCTCGGCACCCCGCCGTGCTGGCGATAGTCGACCGTGAGGAGACCGAGTGCGGCGAGGACCAGCAGCACGAGCACGGCCCCACTGCGGCGGCGCGGGGCCACGGAGCTCACCCCTGGATGCCGTGAACCAGGACTCGCTTGAGGCTGTCGAACTGCTCCAGGCAGCGACCGGTGCCCACGGCGACGGACTGCAGGGGGTTCTCCGCGATGTGCACGGGCATCCCGGTCTCGTGCTTGAGACGCTCGTCCAGGCCGCGCAGCATGGCGCCGCCACCGGTCAGGACGATGCCCCTTTCCATGACGTCGGCGGCGAGCTCGGGCGGGGTGCGGTCCAGCGTACCCTTGACGGCGTCGAGCACGGAGTTGAGCGGCTCCTCGATGGCCCGGCGCACCTCGTCGGCGGTGATGATGACAGTCTTGGGAAGGCCGGTCACCAGGTCCCGCCCGCGGATCTCGGCCTCGGGCTCCTCGGGGAGTGGGAAGGCACTGCCGACGCGCACCTTGATCTCCTCGGCGGTGCGCTCGCCGAGCATGAGGGCGTACTCCTTCTTGACGTGGTTGACGATCGCCTCGTCCAGCTCGTCGCCGGCGATACGGATCGACGCGCTCGTGACGATTCCCCCCAGGGAGACCACGGCGACCTCGGTGGTGCCCCCGCCCATGTCCACGACCATGTTCCCGGCAGGCTCGGACATGGGCAGGCCCGCCCCGATGCCGGCGGCCATGGGCTCTTCGACGATGAACGCCGAGCGCGCGCCAGCCTTCAGCGCCGCCTCGATCACGGCACGCTGCTCGACACCGGTGACACCGCTGGGGACGCACACGATCACCCTCGGCCTGACGAGGAAGGCGCCGAAGCGGCGGCCGCTCACTTTCTGGATGAAGTACCGCAGCATCTTCTCGGTCACGTCGAAGTCGGCGATGACCCCGTCGCGCAGCGGACGGGTCGCGACGATGTGACCCGGCGTGCGCCCGAGCATCTGCTTGGCGTCCGAGCCCACGGCCAGAATCGCGTTGGTGTTGGTGTTGATCGCGACGACCGACGGCTCGTCCAGGACGATGCCGCGTCCGCGCACGTAGACGAGGGTGTTGGCGGTTCCGAGGTCGACGGCGATGTCACGACCGAAGACGCCGGCCGGCGCGGGGGAAGTCTGGGACACGCGGGGCTCCTGAGCGGCTCTGTGCGGCGTCCTGTCGCCTGAGATCTGTAACCACACACGGCACCACACGGATCACGCCCCGTCAACCCGAATCGACGCTTTATCGACAATTTGGGCCAGCGGGTGGCGCCATCGTGGCCCGGACGGACCCCTCGTCGTTGACCGGCTCCGGGTCAGGTGGCGCCGGGCTCGGCCACGCCCAGCGGCTGCCACTCCCGGCGCTCCCGGCGCTCCAGCAACCCCACCGCCTCACCGGCGACGTAGCGGGCGAAGTGGTCGCTGTCGACGTGCGCCCGGAAGGCGTCCTCGTCGACGTAGTGCTCGTACAGGAGGAACTCGCGGGCGTCGTCCGGCGAGCGGTGCCCCTGGTACGCGACGCAGCCGATCTCCTCCCGGGTCAACCGGGTCATGATCCGCACGATCTCGGCCACCCGCTCCTCGCTGCCGGGCACCGCGACCCACCGCACCGTCAGGATCTTTGGCATCGTTGCGACTCCTTTGGCCGCGCCGCGCTACACGGCCACGCCGTTGTGGCGCACCTCCGAGAAGGGGGCGCCGTCGGGGCCCTGGCCGCACGCGCGCAGATGCACCCCGGACCCGTCGCGGTGGCCCCCGACCACCCCGCTGACGTTGTCGCGCCCCCAGCAGTCCAGGATGCAGTGGGTGACGCCGCGGGACAGGTACAGACCGTAGCGCTGCGCGTGCCCCCGTCCTCCCTCGTTCTTGTCGTACGCCTCGCACGCCGACAGCGTCACCCCCGACGACGAGACGTGGAACCCGTCGTAGCGGCCGGCGTTGGCGTTGCCGCCCAGCCACGAGTTGGAGTCGGCGTGGCAGGCGGACAGTGAGACGTAGCCCGACCGGAGCAGGAAGCCGTGCCGCTCGTTGTCCTGCGCCTCGCAGGCCGCCAGCTGGTTACGGACCGCGCCCACCCGCCACCCGGATCGGTCGGAGTACCACGCCTTGCAGTTGGTGAAGCGCGAGTTGCTTCCGGTGATGTTGAAGCCGAAGCCGGCGCACGAGCCAGCCTCGCACTGGCTGTAGAAGGAGTCGGTGTTGTCGAGGCCGAAGCCGTCGCCGTCGCAGTCGATCACCCGCACGGCGTGCAGCGCCGCCGCGCGGACGCCCTGGGCCAGGCGCACACCGTCACGTCTGGCGGCCTGCACGTAGACACCCTGGACCAGGTGGGCCGGGTCGGAGAAGGTGAACGACCCCCCCGTGTTGTCGTAGCGCAGCCCGTGGACGTCGGCGACACGCTTGTCGCCGTGGATCCCCAGGTCCCGCAGCAACGTGCCCTCGACGCCGGCCCCGGCCAGCTCCACGACACCCGACCCGGCCGGCAGGTCGCCGGTCGCCCGCAGTGTCGTGACCCGCAGACGCCCCTGGCCCACGAGGGCCGTCCGCCCTGGTAGTCTGACCGTCGAGTTCACATTGAAGGTGCCCGGCGACAGCAGCACCTGGCCCCCCGTCGTCTCTGCGGTGGCGAGCGCGGCGTTGAGCTGCTCGTCGTCGGCCACGCCGTCACACACCCGGTCGGCCGCGTCCCGCCACGACTGGGGCGCGTCGGCGGCGGCCACCACCGCGCCCGGCAGCCAGCGGCCGGCGC
>JALYGZ010000299.1 GCA_030776845.1 Actinomycetota bacterium | reverse complement strand
GCTCCGAGCAGGCGGAGCCCACCCGCCGGGAGGCGGTCGAGCCCGCCGCCGAGCCCGCCGAGCCACGGCCGTCGGACCTGACCCGCCTGGTCACGCAGACCCTGGGCGGGCTGCAGCGCGGCAGGGGCGGAGAGGTGCTCGCCTCCACGCTCAAGCGCGCCCTGCTGCGCAAGGACCCGACGTTCAGCGAGGCCGACTACGGCTTCCGGGCCTTCGGCGAGATGCTGCGTCACCTCGCCGACCAGGGAGTCATCGAGTTGAGCCCCGGCCCGGCCAAGGGCGACCCGGAGGTCGGCTTCCCCGAGGAGGGCCGCGGTGAGGAGGCGGCTTTCTCGCTGCTGCGGTCCGTCGTGACGGACCTGCAGGCGTCCGGCGGGCCCCCTCCGCTTTCGGGCCTGAAGAACCAGCTGCGCAAGCGCCAGCCCGACTTCACCGAGAAGGAGTTCGGCTACTCGGGTTTCCTGCAGTTCTGCAAGGCCGCGCGCACCCGCGGCCTGGTGGACATGGAGTGGTCCGACGAGGCCGACGACTATGTGCTGCGCACGGGCAGCGAGACGCCCGCGCCCGTGTAGGGCATCATCGTCGCGTGGACACCGACAGACGGCTTCGCGTGGTCACCGGGGCGGGCGGTGGCGCGGACGTGCGCGCGAGCACGCGCGCGGCCGTGGGGCGCGTGGCGGCCGAGCTGGACGGGGAGCAACCCGACCTCGCGGTGGCGTTCATCGGCGCCGCCTACGCGGACGAGGCCAAGACGGTCCGCGACGAGGTCCGGGAGGGGCTGTCGCCGGGGCACCTGATCGGGGTCACAGCCCAGGGTGTCGTGGTCGACGCCAAGGAGATCGAGCACGACGACTGCCTGTCGCTGTGGACCGCGCGGATGCCCGGTGCGCGGGTCGAGGTCCTGCGCTACCGGCTGCCCGATGTCGACGTCCAGGTACCCGACGACCTGGACTGGCCGGTCCCGCCGGAGGACGCCTCCGCCCTCGTGGTCTTCGCCGACCCCGCCGGCTTCCCCGTCGACGGGTTCCTGGCGTGGCTGGAGCAGCAGCGTCCGGGTCTGCCCGTCTGCGGGGGCCTGGCCAGCGGGGGCAGCAACCGGCTGCTGCTGGACGAGGACATCCTCGACGGTGGCGCCGTCGCGGTGTCGCTCTCCGGGGTGCGGGTGCGGACCATGGTCTCGCAGGGCTGCCGCCCCATCGGCAACAGCTACGTCGTGACGCGCGCGGAGCGCAACCTCGTGCACGAGCTCGGTGGCGTGCCTCCGCTGGACCGGGTGCGCCAGATGTTCTCCGAGGCCGACCCGGCCGACCGCGACCTGATGCGCCAGGGCCTGCACGTGGGCACCGTCATCGACGAGTACCGGGAGGAGTACGGCCGCGGGGACTTCCTGGTCCGCGGCGTGGTCGGCGCCGTGCCCGACAGCGGGGCGCTCGTGCTCGGCGACCTGGTGCGCGTGGGCCAGACGGTCCAGTTCCACGTCCGTGACAAGGCCACCGCCGACCAGGACCTGCGGGAGCTGCTCGACGGCTTCGCCGGGGGCGGGCGGCCCGCCGGCGGCCTGCTGTTCACCTGCAACGGTCGCGGCTCGCGGCTGTTCGACGTCCCCAGCCACGACGCGGGGCTGGTCCACGACAAGCTCGCCGGCGCCCCGCTCGGCGGGTTCTTCTGCGCCGGCGAGCTCGGCCCCGTCGGCCCTCGCAGCTTCCTGCACGGCTTCACCGCCAGCCTGCTGGTCGTCGAGGACGAGTTGTAACCGCGCGGAAATCGGTGCCGAATGCGGGGGAAACCTGCGCCCCGCATCCTACGCGGGGGGAAAGGAGTCCGCGTGAAGCTGGTCGTGGCGATCGTCAAGCCGTTCAAGCTCGAGGACGTCAAGGAGTCCCTGCGCGACGTCGGGGTGACCGGCCTGACCGTGTCCGAGGCCCGGGGCTTCGGGCGCCAGAGCGGGCACACCGAGGTCTACCGGGGCGCGGAGTACCAGGTGGACTTCGTCCCGAAGGCGCGCGTCGAGGTGATGGTCGACGACGACCACGTCGACGGCGTGATCGACGCGGTCGTGAAGGCCGCCCGCACCGGCAAGATCGGTGACGGCAAGATCGCCGTGCTGCCCCTGGACGAGGTGGTGCGCATCCGCACCGGGGAGCACGGCGACAGCGCCCTGTAGCGTCGCCCCCGCGGGCGTGGGACGTGAGTGAGCGGATGACCGGCGCCCTGGACCCCCGCCGTGTGCGACAGCCCCCCGGACGGGCCTGGTGCCACGCCTGGACGTCGACGGTCGACGAGGCCGTGCGGCGGTGGGCCGCGGACCTCGGCGCCGACCGGGGCCTGGCGGTGGTGGCGCTGGGCAGCTACGCCCGACGGCAGCTGTGCCCCAAGTCCGACATCGACGTGCTGTTGTTGCACGACGGCTGGGCCCGGCCCGACCTGGAGGGCGTCGTCCAGCGGCTGTGCTATCCGCTGTGGGACGCCGGCCTGCGGGTGGGACATGCCGTGCGTACCCCCAGGGACACCGTCCGTCGCGCCGCCGACCGGGTCGACGCCGCCACCGCGCTGGTCGACCGCCGGCTGGTGGCCGGCGATCCCGGGCTGGCCGACGACCTGTCC
>JALYGZ010000298.1 GCA_030776845.1 Actinomycetota bacterium | reverse complement strand
GTCGCGGACGCCTTCGGCGCGCTCAGCGACGCCGATGTTCCCGACGAGGGGGACTGCGTGCACCCCGACGACTCCGGCCACGCCGTCCTCGCCCACCGCTTCGCTGCGGCCTATGCCTCCGTGGCGGGGGAGGAGGCGCTGACGAGCCGCGCGGGCGGCTTGACGGCGCGCACGAGCACGTAGTCCATCAGCCCGCGCCGGCGCAGCAGCGCCCACTGGCCGACCATGGCCCGGGCGGCCCAGCGCTGCAGCCTGGGGACCTCGGGCCGGCCGGCCAGACGCTCCCGGGCGAAGACCAGGAAGGGGTCGATCACCCGGTGCCCGCAGCGCGCGACGGCGACGTCGACCAGGCCGGCGGCGCGCAGCTGGGCGGCCATGGTGGCGGCGTCGACGAGCACGTCGGGCCGCAGCCCCCAGAAGCGCACGCTCGACATCGCCGCCACCCACTCGACGGGCGTGCGCGGCCTGCGCTGGGCGCTGAAGTCCGACGCCACCAGCACGCCTCCGGGTCGCAGGACCCGGTGGACCTCGCCGAAGAACGCCGTGCGGGACGGGAAGTGGAACGCGGCCTCCACGCTGATGACCCCGTCGGCGCACCCGTCGGCCAGCGGCAGCCGGGTCGCGTCGCCGACCACCGCCAGCGCGTCGGCGTCGGCCAGGCGGCGCCTGCCCGCCCGCAGCTGGGACTCGGTGACGTTCAGGGCCAGCAGCCGTCGGGGACGGGCGCGCTCGGCGATCACCGGGTCCTGGGCTCCCAGGCCGTTGCCGACGTCGGCGACGACGCCGCCGCGTGGCAGGCGGGCGGCCAGCGTGTCCGCCAGGCGCCGGGCGGCAGCGGGCGCCTCCGCCTCGCCGCCGGGCCCCTCCCACAGGCCGAGGTTGAGCCAGCCCGGCGCCGCCGACAGGAAGAAGTCGGCGCCGAGGCTGTCGTAGACGGTGGCGGCCGGCGCCCGCCCCCGGCGCAGCACCCGCGCGCCGTGGCGCACATGCGCCCAGGTCCAGCCGCGCATGGCCTATCCGCCCCCCCGACTGTCCCCGGGCCGCCCCGCGCCGGTATGGTCGCCGGGCATGCCGGCGGCGCCTGAGGCGCGGGACGGGGAGACAGCGTGGCGGGGATCGGGCAGACGGCGCTGCGTCTCGCGGCGCTCGTCGACGACCGGGTCGGCGTGGCCCGGCAGGCCGCCAAGGTGCGCCTGGGCCTGTTGCGGCCGGTGGAGGCCGTCTGCTACCGGGGACACGGCACCGCGGGGCGACTGTGGGTGCGCGGCCGCGTGCTGGAGCGACAGGGCATCGTCGGCGCGACGGGCTCGGACACCGTCTGGCAGAACCTGGCGAACATGTGGCGCCGGTTCACCAGCGACGAGGTGCGCGGGGCGCGCGTCGTCGTGCGCCACGACGAGCGAACGGTCCGGACCGTGACCGACGGCGAGGGTTTCTTCGACGTGTCGATCGTCCCGGGGTCCGGACTGCCCACCGGGCGGCCCTGGCACCCCGTGGAGGTCACGGTCGCCGGACCGCTGGCCCGGTACCAGTCGCCGCCGCGCACCCTGGGTCGGGTGCTCGTGCCGCCGGCGCAGGCCACGCTGGGTGTCATCAGCGACATCGACGACACCGTCGTGCGCACCGGCCTGACGTCACCGCTGCTCATGACCGCCAGCGTCGTGCTGTTGAACAACGCCCACACCCGCACCCCGTTCGGGGGGGTCGCCGCCTTCTACCGGGCCCTGCAGCAGGGCCCGGACGGCGCCGGGGCCAACCCCGTCTTCTTCGTGTCCAGCAGCCCCTGGAACCTGTACGACCTGCTGGTGCAGTTCCTGGACGTCCACGGCATCCCCGCCGGCCCGCTGTTCCTGACCGACTGGGGCATCGAGGAGCGCGCCTTCGTCACCGGCGGGCACGGCGAGCACAAGCTCGCCCGTATCGAGGGGCTGCTGGCGACCTACCCAGGGCTGCCGTTCGTGCTGGTGGGCGACAGCGGGCAGCAGGACCCGGAGGTGTACCAGCAGGTCGTGCGGGAGCATCCCGGGCGGGTCGCCGCCATCTACATCCGGGACGTCACCACCCCCGAGCGCGACCGTCAGGTGCACGCGATCGCCGCCGACGTCCGGGCCATGGGCGTCGACGTGCTGCTGGTCGCCGACACGGTGACCGCGGCCGAGCACGCCGCCGGCCGTGGCCTCATCGACCCGACCGCGCTGCCCGGGATCCGCGAGCAGCGGGCCCGCGACGACGCCGCGCGCTGACCGGGCCCGGGATCAGGCCCTGCTGCCGGCGAACATCCGCAGGACGAGCAGCAGCGCGGCCGACCCGATGATTGCGGCCAGCCAGGTCGACACGTCGAAGAACTCGTCGATCGGGTCGGCCCCGAACAGCGCCCCGCCGACGAAGCCGCCGAGCAGCGCGCCCACCACGCCGATGGCCATGGTGGCGAGCAGGCCGCCCGGGTCCCTGCCCGGGATGAGCAGCTTGGCGATCGCCCCGGCGATGAGTCCGAGCAGGAGGAAGGCGATGATCCCCATGGTGTGACCCCTCCGGGACGACGCGGGCCCCCGACGCGGGTGGGCGCGCGCCCACCTATCCCCAGGATAACCGGGCGTAGTCGGTGGCGGCGGGAGGCTCAGCCAACGGCGGTCTCGGCGGGCGGAGTCGCGTACCCCCCACCGCCGCCGCCGTTGTCACAGCCGGTCGCCAGCACGGACAGGGTCAGTACGACGGCGGCGAGGAGTCGGCGCATGGTCGGGCCTTTCAGGCGCGGGATTGCCGAGTTCGGACCATTCGCGACAGCATTGTCGCAACGTGTTCAACTTCACGGTCGGCTCGGGCGGTTCCGGGTGACCGCATCCAGGTGACCGAAGTGGGGGAGACCATGGGGCAGGGGCAATGGTACTGGTGCCTGCGCCACCGGCGTGTCGAGCGACGGCGGGGCTGCCCGGAGCGCGACCGGATGGGCCCGTACGAGTCCCGGGAGGAGGCGGCCCGCTGGCACGAGCGCGTCGAGGACCGCAACGAGGCCTGGGCCGAGCAGGATGAGCGCTGGGAAGACCCCGGGTAGGAGAAAAAGCGATGACCGACGACGCCGGCGGGCCGGTGACGCCGCTGCGGTTCATGGCAGAGCAGATGCGGCGCTGGCGCGAGGCCCTGGAGCCGCTGCAGGCCGAGTCCGGGCCGGCCGCGCAGATGACGGACATGCTGCGGCGCCAGGCCGACATCTTCTCCGACACGCTGCGGCGGCAGGGCGAGTGGCAGGCCCGCCTCACCGAGGCCCTGTTCGATCCCCTGCTGCGCCAGGCGGAGTTCCTGTCGTCCGCGGCGGAGCGCATGCGCGAGCAGGCCGAGTTGTACGAGCGCTCGGCCGAGCTGCTGCGCCAGCAGGCCGAGCTGTTCGAGCGGGCCGCCGAGCCTGCCCGGCGCCAGGTCGAGGTGCTGCGCGAGCTGTTCCCCAGGGAGGAGGCCGACGACTCCGGCTGAGGGACCGCGCCGCGGCTATCAGTTCTCCGCGCTGACGCAGCCCTGTCCCGCGCAGTGATGCAGCCCGCGCAGACCCCGTGCCAGCCGCCTGACCGCCCGGCGGTTGGCGGGATGGGTGTGCTTGCGGCTGCGCAACTGGTGGGGGTCGGTCCGCAGGTCGTACAGCTCCCGCTCCCGGGAGGCGTAGCGGACGAAGAGCATGTTGCCAGTCCGCACGGCCTTGAAGTTGGGGATCGGCGATATCCCGTTGACGGTGGGTGACCGCCAGTTCTCTATGAGGATCCGCTTGCGCCAGGAGGGGACCGGCGGCGGGTCGGCGGTGAGAAGCGGGGCGAGGGAGCGTCCGTCGACGCCGGGGGCGCTCGCGCCGGCCAGGTCGGCGAACGTGGGCGCGAGGTCGTTGTTGACGACCAGGTGCCGGCGGACGGCGCCGGCGGGAACTCCCGGCCCGCGGACCATCAGCGGCACCCCGATGTCCTCCTCGTAGACCGTGCGCTTGCCGTGGCGCAGGCGGTGCTGGCCCATGTGGTAGCCGTTGTCGGAGGTGAACACGATGTACGTGTTCGCCAGCTCCCCGGCCTCGTCCAGCTTGGCCACGAGACTGCGCAGCAGGTCCTCGACGGCCAGCATGGAGTCCAGGCGCCCGCGGTACAGACGCCGCATTCGATCGATCTGCCCCTTTCTCAAGCGCGGCATCCGCTGCAGCCAGTTGGGCTTGTCGCTGACGTTGCGCTCGTTGAAGCTGCGAGTGCGGGGCAGGGGCTCCTTGGCGAAGCGGCCCTGGTGGCGGGCGGGTGGCACCGCGGGCTGGTGCGGCGCGTCGGTCGAGATCATCATGAAGAAGGGCCTGCGGCCGTCCGCGGCGTTGGCGACGAACTGGTCGCTCTCCTCCTCGTAGACGCTGGTGATGTAGTCGTTGCTGTGCCGCGCGTACAGGTCGGTGTCGTGCTCGGCCTCGGGGTCGTAGCTGACCTCCGTGCCGTTGTCGTTTATCTTGTAGTTGGTGTACCGCCCCATCCGGGCGAACCACTTGTTCCACCCCGGCGGCACGTAGGTGTCGTTGTAGCCGTTCATGTACTTGCCGACGAAGGCCGTCCGGTACCCGGCGTCCCGCAGCCACGTCGCGAGCGTCGACTGGTCGGCTCCCAGCCGGCGGAACTCCGGTTCCCCGCCGGTGGGGGGCACGTTGTGGCGGACCGGGTGGTTGTGGGTGTACCTGCCGGTCAGCGTGGTCGCTCTGGCTGGACAGCACAGCGAGTAGGACACGAAGGACCTGGCGAACCGGGCCCCCTGCCGGGACATGATCTTTCGGATGCCCCCCAACT
>JALYGZ010000297.1 GCA_030776845.1 Actinomycetota bacterium | reverse complement strand
GAGCCCACCAGCGAGGCGAGCGGGGTCACCACGTCCCCCAGCGTCGCGGCCAACCGCGCCTCGTACTCGATCGCCAGCCGCTCGGCCGTCCAGCGCGCGCGCCGGGCGGCCAGCTCCCGGCGGGACTTCAGATAGACCGGCACGGCGACGCACGCCGCGCCCGCGACGAGCAGCGCCACCCGCCAGCGGGGCACCGCGGGGCCGGCGAGCGCGGCCGCGACGTAGCCGCCGATCACGGCGGCCATCTCGAGCCAGAAGACCCGCGGGATCCGCGGGCCCCGTGCGGCGGCGGGGACGTCGATGTCGGCCATGGTGGCGCCCGCAGTATCGCCGGGGCGTGTGACTGGCCCGTTTACGACCCCGGCCCCGGCTCCTATGGTGGCCGCGGGCGGCGGACCGAGCCCGACAGGCGGGGTACGTGGCGTCGCCCGACCCGACCGGAGGGAGCGACATGAGAGCCGTCGTCTACAAGGAGCCGTTCAGGGTCGCCGTCGAGGAGGTGCCAGACGCCCGCATCCAGGACCCGACCGACGCCCTGATCCGGGTGACGTCCACCTGCATCTGCGGCTCGGACCTGCACATGTACGAGGGGCGCACCGGCGCCGAGCCGGGGATCGTCTTCGGTCACGAGAACATGGGGGTCGTGGAGGAGGTCGGCCCGGGTGTCGCCAAGCTGCAGCCGGGCGACCGCATCTCGCTGCCGTTCAACGTCGCCTGTGGCTTCTGCCGCAACTGCGAGGGCAACCGCACCGGCTTCTGCCTCACCGTCAACCCCGGCTTCGGCGGGGGGGCGTACGGCTACGTGGCCATGGGCCCGTACACCGGCGGTCAGGCCGAGTACCTGCGCGTGCCCTTCGCGGACTTCAACGCGCTGAAGCTGCCGCCCGGCGACGAGCACGAGGCGGACTTCGCAATGCTCGCCGACATCTTCCCGACCGGCTACCACGGCGCGGAGATGGCCCAGGTCGGCCCCGGTGACACCGTCGCCGTGTACGGCGCGGGCCCAGTGGGGCTCATGGCCGCCTACTCGTGCCTGCTGCGGGGCGCCGCGAAGGTCTTCAGCGTCGACCGGGTGCCCAACCGGCTGGATCTGGCCGAGCGGATCGGTGCGATCCCCGTCAACTACGACGAGGTCGACGCCGTCCAGTACATCACCGACCAGACCGACGGCGACGGCACCGACAAGGGCATCGACGCCGTCGGCTACCAGGCGACCGTCTCCGGCGGCGGCGAGGAGCAGCCCGCCATCGTGCTGAACAGCCTCGTCTACACCCTGCGCGCCACCGGCCGCATCGGCACCATCGGGCTGTACGTGCCCTCGGACCCGGGCGCGCCCAGCGAGGAGGCCGCCAACGGTCGGCTGCTGTTCGAGATCGGCAAGTTCTTCGAGAAGGGCCTGTCGATGGGCACCGGCCAGTGCAACGTGAAGTCCTACAACCGCCAGCTGCGGGACCTGATCGTCGCGGGCCGGGCCGAGCCGAGCTTCGTGGTCTCCAAGGAGCTGCCGCTGGACGACGCGCCGGACGCCTACGAGCGCTTCGACAAGCGCGAGGAGGGCTACAGCAAGATCGTCCTGCACCCGCACGCGGCCTGACGGGCCTACCAGTCGGCGCGCCGTAGCGCCGCCCGGGCGGCGAGGTTCCCGCACATGCCGTGCACCCCGCCGCCCGGCGGCGTCGACGACGAACACAGGTACAGCCCCGGGTCGGGGGTGGTCCAGGGCACCAGCCGGGCGGCCGGCCGGGTCACGGCCTGGGCGACGTCGAGCACACCACCGGTGATGTCCCCGCCCACGCAGTTGGGGTCGCGGCGCTCGACGGCCGCCGGCGGCGCGACGGCCCGGGCCAGCACACGGTCGCGGAAGCCCGGCGCGAACCGCTCGACCTGGCGCTCGATCCCGTCGGTCATGTCCACCGAGCAGCCGTGGGGGACGTGGCAGTAGGCCCAGCCGGTGTGCGACCCCCCCGGCGCCCGGGTGTCGTCGAAGCGGCTCTGCTGGGCGAGCACGACGAAGGGGTCGTCGGGCACTCGGTCGCGCCAGACGGCGTCCTCGGCCGCGGCGACCTCGGGCAGCGGCCCCCCGACGTGCACGGTCCCCGCACGGTGGCAGCCCTCCGCGCGCCACGGGATGGGGCCCTCGAGCGCCCAGTCGATCTTGAACACGCCCGGGCCGTGACGGAAGCGCTCCAACGCGCGGCGGTACCGGGCGGGGAAGCGGTGCCCGGCCAGGCGCAGCAGCGCCCGGGGGGCCACGTCCAGCAGCACCACCGGAGCCGGCGGCAACTCGTCCACGGAGTCCACGCGCCAGCCGGTGACCACCTCGCCGCCGAGCGCCCGCAGCT
>JALYGZ010000296.1 GCA_030776845.1 Actinomycetota bacterium | reverse complement strand
GCTGGGTCCTGCTGGCCATGGCCGGCGGGGCGGCCGTGGCCGTCTGGTGGTGGTGGCGCCGTCGAGGGACCGGGCGGTCCCCCAACCGCCGGCCCGTCGCCTGAGCCCCCGGGGTCAGGAGTCGACGCGCGTGCGCGGCGGGGCGCCGGACAGGCGCGTCACCCGCTCGTTCATGGTGGCCAGGTCCGTCCGCCGGCGCCCGGCGAGCGAGACGGCGACGGCCACAGCCGTGGAGGCCGCGACGGCGCCGAGGAACGGTGGCAGGGTCGGGACCGCCTCGGGGAACGTCGCGCCCAGCACACCCTCGGCGATCGAGCCGGTCGCCAGGGCTCCCGGGGCAACGGCGCCGGCCAACCCGGCGAGCGCGCCGGCCAGCGCCCCGGCCGGAGTCGCTCGCCGCCACAGCCCCAGCAGGGCCGGGGCGACGGCGGTGGCGCACAGCAGGTCGGCGATGAGCAGCTGGCGCAGCACGGAGTAGCCCTGTAGCGCGGCCACCACGGTTGGCGCCACCAGCGCCACGGTCACCAGCCGGGCGGCGGCGAGCGACATGGCGGGGCGCTCGACGGCCACCAGCGCGGCCAGGCCGCTCTCCAGGGTGTCCACCGACGAGGCGACCAGCGAGACCGCCAGGACGAGCACGACAATCCCGATCCATGCGGGCAACCCGGCCAGCAGCGCGAAGAACGGCACGGGCGGGTTCCCCAGGGCCACGCCGCTGCCAGCGGCCAGGATGCCGATGGCCCCGACGAGGGCAACGACGGGGATGCAGCCGACCGCGGCCAGGGTCGCGCCCCTGGCCAGGGCGCGGGCGTCACGGGCAGCCCACACCCGCTGCCAGTACCCCTGGTGGAACAGGTTGGCGGCCGTGACCGCCAGCACCAGCGTGATGGCGCTCTCGACGCCGACGCGGTCCACCGCGAGCAAGCCGGTGCGGGTCAGCCCCTGGGCGGGCACGGCGACGCCCGCCACGAGGGCGGCGGCGGCCACGCCCACCAGGCCCAGCAGGAGCCAGCCCTGCCAGCAGTCGGTGCGCAGGCTGGCGCGCAGCCCCCCGTAGGCCGTGTACGCGAGCGTCACGGCCGCGACCGCCGTCACGCCCACACGGGGATCGAGCCCCGACAGCGTCGCCGTGATCCCGCCGACGGCGGTGAGCTCGGCGGTGACGAACACGAGCATGTAGGCGACGGACACGCCCACGACGTAGACGTGGAAGGCCCGGCCGAAGCGCAGCCGCACGAACTCGGTCAGGGTGTGGCCGGCGGGCAGGACCCGCCGCAGCCGCCGGCCGAACAACGCCAGCGCGGCGAACGGCGTCGCCGCCGCCACGGCGTAGCCGGCCACGCCGTCCAGCCCCACCACGGCGCCCACCTCCGGCGGGGCGAACAGGATCCAGGCGCCCAGCCCGGAGGCGAGGAACGACAGGCTCAGCACGCCCGGGGCCTGGCTGTCGCGGGCGACCAGGTAGTCCTCCAGGTCGCCGCGGTGGCGGGCGGCGCGGACGCCGACCCAGGCAAAGACGATAAGCGCGGCCGCCAGGGCGACAAGAGCAGGGACAGGATCGACCATGGCGCACTCCCTCCGCCGGTACGAACCGGATCAGGTGCAAGGGGTCTGCGCCCGTGGCGCACTCTCAGCTCGCGCGAGCTCCCCCGGCCCGCCACGAGTCTACCGACGGCAACACCGTGGAGCGTGTGTGGTTGTTGTGGCTGCGTCCGCTATGGTTTGCGTGGACCGTTGCACACTTTCGGGAGGTCACACATGACCAAGCTCCGCAGCAAGGTGCTCATCGCCATCCTCAGCGCCTTCCTCGTGTTCGGCAGCGCCGCCTGCACCACCGAGACCGGTGGGGAGTCCGTCACCCAGCAGTAGCCACACACCGCACAAGACCCTCGAAGGCGCAGGCTCCGGCCTGCGCCTTCGGCGTCCCCGTCACCGGGTCGCGCGGCCGGTCAAGGTTCCCGAGCTCCCCGCGATGGTCACAGATCATGGGACGCATCACGCTGGGTAATCGCCCCGCGGCCTGGCGGGCGCGCGCCAGGGCGGTCGAGACCTGGCAGAACCTACCTCTCCGCCGGCATGTGCGGTCGGCATCCTCGGCGCCGTCGTCATCACCGCCGTGAACTACGTCGGGATCCGGTTCGCCAGCGTGTTCCAGACCGTCGCGGTGCTGTTCCTCGTAGCCGTCGGTGCGGCGCTGCTGCTGGGCTCGTTCGTCGGTGGGAACAGCGACAACCTGCAGCCCCTGTTCACAGGGGGCGCGTCGGGCGTCGCCGGGGTGCTCGTGGCCACCCCCTTCCTGTTCGTCGGCTTCGACGTCATCCCGCAGTCGGCCGAGGAGATCGACCTGCCGTTCCAGCAGATCGGCAAGACGCTGGTCCTGTCGGTGGGGCTCGCCGCGGCCTGGTACGTCATGATCATGCTGACGGTGGGCTCGGCGCTCCCGCGTGATGAGCTGGCGGGGGCCGGGCTGGCCGCGGCCGACGGGATGGCGGCACTGTGGAGCAGCCCGGCCATGGGCAACGTGCTCATCCTCGGGGGCATCGCCGGCATCCTCACGAGCTGGAACGGCTTCATGATCGGCGCGAGCCGCCTGCTCTACGCCATGGCGCAGTCGGGCATGCTGCCGCGCTGGTCCACGAGGGTGCACTCGCGGTTCCGCACCCCGAGCAACGCGGTGATGTTCGTGGGCGGGCTCTCGGTGCTCTCCCCGCTCTTCGGCGAGGAGATGCTCATCTGGCTCGTCGACGCGGGCGGACTCAGCATCGTGGCGGCGTACCTGATGGTGACGCTCTCGTTCCTCGCGCTGCGCCGCCGCGAGCCCGACATGCAGCGCCCGTTCCGGACGTCCGGCGGAACGGCCGTCGGCGTGCTGGCCGCCGTCTCCAGCGTCGGGCTGGCCGTGCTGTTCCTGCCAGGCATGCCGTCGGCGCTCATCTGGCCCTACGAGTGGATCATCGTCGGCCTGTGGTCGCTGGCCGGCCTGGCATTCGTCCTGCGCGTGCCGCGCGTGTCCGCCGGGCCCGATGCCGAGGAGCGCGTGCTCGCCGCCAGCGGCCGGGCAGGCCCGTAGCGCACGCGTCGGCCGCTACGTGGGCTCGTCACGGGGCTCGACCAGGACCTCGTTGACCGCCACGTGGGCGGGTTGGGCCAGCGCGTACACGACCGCCGCCGCGACGTCGTCGGGGTCCAGGACCCGGGCCCCGCTGGGTCCGCCGTAGGCGGCCAGGGCCTCGTCGTCGTGGCTGCGCGCGGCGAGGTCGGTGGCGACGTTACCCGGCTGCACGGTGGTGACCCGCAGCCCGGTGCCGGCCGTCTCCAGGCGCAGCCCCCGCGACACGGCCTCGACGAAGAACTTGGTGCCCGAGTACACCGCCAGTCCCGGGAACACCGTGCGGCCGGCGTCCGACGAGATGGTCAGGATGTGGCCCCGTCCCCGGTCGAGCATGCCGGGCAGCACGGCGCCGACGCAGTGCAGCAGGCCCAGGCAGTTCACGTCGACCGTGCGCCGCCAGTGCTCCTCGTGCAGGTTGCGCATCAGCGTGTAGTACATGACCCCGGCGCAGTTGACGAGGATGTCGACCGGGCCCAGCTCGGCCTCCGCGCGTTCCAGCAGCGCCTCGACCTGCGTGCGGTCGGTCACGTCGGTCGGCACGGCGACGCCGCCGGCCCCACCGCCGAGCCCGGTCAGGACCTCCTTCAGGGCGCCGGGGCGGCGGGCCGCCAGCGCCAGGACGACACCGTGGTCCGCCAGCGCACGGGCCACCGCCGCCCCGATACCGCTCGACGCGCCCGTGACCACCGCGACGCGGCCGCGCAAGGACCCGGGGGGGTCAGCCACCGCCTGCTCGCACGACCGACCGCGGCGGCTCGTCCACCAGCCCCGCCCGTGCGAACGAGCGCAGGTAGGTCCGCAGCACCGCCGCGTCGAGGGCGGGGCGCCGCACGGCGTCGGCGCCCAACGCCCGGCGGGTATTGCGGTCGTCGTAGACGTTGCCGTCCCACAGCTCGTTGCCGTCGGGCGCCGCGGTCTGCACCACCCCGCCGAGCACCTCGTGGTCGACCGCACCCTTGGGCGGCGCCGAGCGCCACTCCTCCACCCACCGCGGATACGGCAGCCGCCGCAGTTCGTAGCCCATCTCCTCCAGCCAGTCGAACGCCGTCTGCGCCGGCACCGGGTCGGGCTCGGCCAGATGGAACACCCGCCCGTACGGGTCCGGCGTGCTCAGCAGCCGCAGGATCGCGTCGCAGACCGCGTCGACGGGGGTCATCTCCAGGCGCCAGCCCTCGATCCGCGGGGCGGCGCCGACGCGCACCGACTCGGCGAGCAGCGCGCCAAGGAAATCCCGCGGGTTGAACGACCCGGTGCGGCTGTGCCCGGCGATGTTGCCGGGACGGAGCACGCACACCGGCAGGCTGCGACCGGCGGCCTCGCCGACCAGCTTCTCGGCCACCCACTTCGACTGCCCGTAGCCGTCCGCGCGGGCGTCGACCAACGTGTCCAGGTCCGTGTCCTCCAGGCAGCGCCGCCCGTCGGGCGGGAAGATCCCGTTGGTCGACACGTGCGCCACCGGCGCGGCCGGGCCCCGGCAGGCCAGCCGCAGCACCTCCCGGGTGCCCGACACGTTGGCCGCCCGCAGCAGCCGGTACGGGTACACCAGGTTCACCCGGGCGGCGGTGTGGACGATCAGGTCGACCCGCCGGGCCAGGTCGCCGAACGCGTCGTCGGACAGGCCCAGCAGCGGCGCCTCCAGGTCGCCGGGGACCGGGACGACCCGGCCGGCGTCCAGCGACCCCGCCAGGCCGTGGCGGCCCAGGCTGTCCCGGACCGGCTCGAGCGGGTCGTCGCCCCGCGCGCGCACCAGGCAGTGGACGGTCGCGTCGGTGCGCGACAGCAGCGCGTCGAGCAGGAAGGTCCCCAGGAAGCCGGTCGCGCCGGTGAGGAAGACGTGCCGCGCGTCGGGCAGCGTCCGGGGCCGGTCGGTCGGGTCCGGGACGACGCCGGGATCCAGGACGGCCTCGGCCCTCAGGTCCGGCTTCCCCACCGGGCTCGGGGTGTCGCCGGCGTCCCCCCGCCGCGCCTCGACCGCGTCGAGCATGCCGGTCACGGTGGGGTCCTCCAGCAGCGCGCCCACCGGCAGGTGCACGCCGAAGGCGGCGTCGACCCGCGTCGCGAGCTCCGCCGCGGCCAGGGAGTCCCCGCCGACGTCGAAGAAGTCGTCGTCGACGGCGACGTCGCCCTCGTCCAGCTCCAGCACCTCCCGCCAGATGTCCATCAGCAGGGCCTGCCTGTCCCCGCGCGGCGCCTCGGCCGGCAGCGTGCGCGGGCGGTCGACGGCGGAGCCGGTGCCGGCG
>JALYGZ010000295.1 GCA_030776845.1 Actinomycetota bacterium | reverse complement strand
CACGGCCTGCGCGCCGAGCTCCCCCGCCAGCGCCACGGCGGCGTCGACGCCCTGCAGGCCGGTGTGCACCAGGCCCGTCGGCGCGTCGGGCAGACCTTCCCGCGCCGCGGCCACCGTCCGGGGGTTGAAGGAGCTGACGAGCAGGGGTCGCCCGCCCGCGTGGTCGCCCAGGACCGACGGCAGGGCCGCGACCACCATGTCGGCCTCGTCGTGGTCGGGCTCGCCGGGCGTGTTCTTCACCTCGACGTCCACTCCGGCGCCGGGCGGCAGCCGGCGCAGGACCTCCTCGAGCGTCCACACACCCAGGGCCGCCAGGGCGTCGGCACTGCGGGCGACCAGCGGACGGCCGTCGGCGGTGACGGGGTCGTGGTGGACGACCAGGGCGTCGTCGGCGGACCGGCGGACGTCCAGCTCCACCCAGCTCGCCCCCGCGGCCAGCGCGGCGGCGAACGACGCCGGCGTGTTCTCCCGGGCGAGGTGGGGCGCCCCCCGGTGCCCGACGACCACAGGCGCCGGGTCATGCCAGACCGGGCTCATCGGCCGCAGTGTAGGAGCCTGTCACATCAATCGCTCGGGAGAGATTTCAAGCAAATCCCTTTACGGACCGGGGAGACGTGGGCTAGCGTGTCCCGCGTCATCATTGTGAGCGGCTTCACATGCTCCGCGCGGCCGCGCGCAACCGACGGGGACGAGCGCGTCGACGAGGGCGACCGGGGAACGACACGGCCCGGACTCGCGGCGCCGGAGACAGATCCGCATCGAAAGCGAGCCACCATGGACTGGCGTCAGCACGCAGCCTGCCTCGACGAGGATCCCGAGCTGTTCTTCCCGGTGGGGTCGACCGGCCCCGCGCTGGAGCAGGTCGAGCGCGCCAAGCAGATCTGCCGCCGCTGCCCGGTCATCGACAACTGCCTCGAGTGGGCGCTGGAGACCAACCAGGACGCGGGCGTCTGGGGCGGTCTCAGCGAGGACGAGCGACGCACGCTGCGCCGCAGCCGCCAGCGCCGCCGGCGACTGGCCAGCTGACCGGCGTCAGGGCAGGGGGATCCGCAGCTCCAATTCGGTGCCGTTCCCCGGGTTGCGCCGGATCGCGCCGCCCAGCTCGTTCTCCACGAGCGTCCGCGCGATCTGCAGGCCCAGGCCGGACAGCTCGTCGAGGGTGACGTCGCCGGGAAGCCCGACGCCGTCGTCGCTGACGACCGCGCGCAGCGTCGCCGGGCCGCGGTCGAACAGGACCCGCACGGTCCCCCCGCGCTCGTCGAAGGCGTGCTCGGCGGAGTTCTGCAGCAGCTCGGTGAGCACGAGCGCCAGCGGCGTGGCGACCTCGGCCGGCAGCTGCCCGGGGTCGCCCTCGAGCTTGAACACGACCGGGACGTCGGGGTCGACGAGCCCGTCGGCGAGCATGTCGACGATGCGCTGTGCGATCTCGGTGAAGGCGACCCGCTGACGGGTCTCCTGGCTCAGCGTCTCGTGGACGTAGGCGATCGAGGTGATGCGCCGGACGCTCTCGGCCAGGGCCCCGCGGGCCTCGGCCGAGCGCAGCCGCCGCCCCTGCAGGCGCAGCAGCGAGGCGACCGTCTGCAGGTTGTTCTTCACCCGGTGGTGGACCTCGCGGATCGTCGTGTCCTTGCGGCGCAGCGCCCGCTCCTGGTGGCGCAGCTCGGTGACCTCGCGGACCAGCACCAGGCCGCCCACGAGCGATCCGTCGACCAGCAGCGGCAGCAGCCGGCGCAGAACCACGGCGCCGTCGGCCTCGACCTCGCTCTCGACGGCCCTGCGCTCCCGCAGGGCGTCGACCAGCTCGTCACGGCGGGGGTCGACGTCCGCCAGGCACCGGCCGATGAGGTGCTCAAGCCGGCCCAGCCGCCGGTAGGCCGAGATGGCGTTGGGCGACGCGTAGGTCACCCAGCCGTCCACGTCCAGGCGCACCACGCCGTCCCCCGCGCGCGGGGAGGGGTGCCGCTCACCGGGCCGGTCACCGGGGAAGGGGAAGGTGCCCGAGGCGAGCATCCCGGCCAGCTCGTCGGCGGTCTGCAGGTAGGTCAGCTCCAGCTGTGACGGGGAGCGGGCGGTCGCGACGTTCGCCTCCCGGGTCACCACCGCCACGACGTCGCCGCGGAAGCGCACGGGGACCGCCTCCTCGCGCACCGGCACCCCCGACGACCAGTCCGGATCCGCGTCGCGGATGACCCGCCCCTCGGCGAACGCCCGGCGCACCAGGGGCCGGGAGCCGGCGGGCAGCACCCGGCCGACCAGGTCCTCGGGGTACATGGTCTGTGCCGTGTACGGGCGCATCTGGCCGACGCAGCAGAACGCCGCCTCGCCCCGGCCGGGCGGGTCGGGCACGAACAGCAGCAGGTCGGCGAAGGACAGGTCGGCCAGGATCTGCCAGTCGGTGAGCAGTAGCTCCAGGTGCGCGACGACGTCCTCGTCATCGACCCGCCGGCGCAGCAGCTCCCGCAGCGTGTGCATGCCGCAATGGTAACGACGCGTCAGGCCGGGCGGATGCGTACGAGCACGTCACCCTCCTGGATCACGTCACCCGCGGCGATCGCCACCTCGGTGACGGTGCCGGCGGCCGGCGACGGGACGGGCATCGCCATCTTCATCGACTCGACGACGAGCAGCGTCTCGCCCTCCCCCACCTGCTGGCCAGGCCCGACCCGAACCTGCGCGACGCTCGCCACGAGCTCGGCGACGACGTCAACCATCGCGGGGAGCCTACCCGGGCGCGCAGCCGGGGCGGGAACCCGCCTCATCGGTCCAGGAAGCGCTCCAGCCCCTTGAGGGCGCCGACCTCGCGCATTCGAGAGAGGGCGCGCCCCTCGATCTGCTTGACCTCCGCGATGGTCATGCCCAGCCGCCCGGCGACCTCGCCGGGCTTGGCGGGGGTCCCGTCGGCCAGGCCCGTGCGCAGCTCGACTACCCGCCGCTCGATGTCGGGCAGCCGGCGCAGGGCCCCCGACAACCGGCCCCGCAGGGCGCGGAGTGCGGCCTGGTCCGTACCGTCGGCGCCACGCCGGCGGCTGGGGGGCGGGGTGTCGGCCATCGGCGGCAATGCTACACGGGGGGGTACGCCCACCCCCCCCGACGCTGGGTAGCCTCGCCGGAATGCACGACCTGCAGCACCTCGTCGACCGGGGGGACACCGGCGCCCTGCTGCTGGCCGTCGACGCCCTGGCCGGGGAGCGCCGCTGGGACGACATGGCCGATCTGGCGCGCCGGTGCCGCGACGCGATCGAGCTGGGCAAGCAGCTGTGGGCGATCGCCATGCACATCGACTACCGCCTCGCGCTGGAGGGCCCGCCCCGGCTGGCCGCCCGGGTGGTGCGCCCGGGCGCCGGGCGCTTCGCGCTGGGTCCGCTGACCGAGGTCGCCGCCTCCGGCCACGACTGGGACGCCCTGCGCGGGCACCTGGCCGACCCCATCGTGGCCGAGGCGGTGGCCCAGGAGCGCGTCCTGCGCGGGGAGGACCTGACCGCGGACAGCGGGTCGGGGCTGCTCGCCGGCACCCAGCTGCCGCTGCGGCTGGCGGCGTGGGAGCCGCGCTACGCGCTGCCGGTCTACGGCGACCGCTCGGCCTTGTTCCCCCAGCCGGAGGTGGCGACCCGGCGCTGGGGCGGCGGCCCCTCCCCGGGCCGATCGCTGGCGCCGCGGGCGCCCGACGACGCCGGCGTCAGGGCCCTGCGCGACCTCGTCGAGGTGTGGGCGAGTGAGTCCACCGGCGTGGTCGACGCCGCCGTCGTGGAGGGCTCGGCCCTGCAGGCGGTCTGCGCCCTGGGGTCGGCGCGCCACGGGGCGCGGCTGGAGCCCCTCGCGCCGGAGGAGGCCCTGGCCCTGTTGCAG